>CAIRDU010000507.1 GCA_903877395.1 uncultured Planctomycetaceae bacterium | reverse complement strand
CTGTTCCTTTGGAGAGAGCGTGGTGGGGCAATCTCAGTCCACAGGCTCAAGCCGCATCGGAATCGCTCGTAAACACTGTGTGTGTGGGCATGGCTCGTTCACAAAAGAGTCTGACGATTCGGGGTGTAAGAGATCGCGATCCCACCGTGCCGACACGGGCGATTGCCACGCTCGCGATTCTTGCCATGTGCACAGCAGTGTGGCTGTACGTGCGTCGACGGACGGCGGAGGGCTGGCAGGTGACCCTATGGGGTGTGCCGATCGTGGTTGCCATCGTGGGGATTGTTTGGATGGTGGTGCTCGATCCCGCATGGCCCGGCGGTCTTTGCATCGCGTATGCCATCGGGTCGGCACTCAGCCAATGGCTGCGTTCAACGACCCAAGCCATCCAGATCGACAGTTCGATCACCCAGATCGCCCCGCCTCCCATCGCCGCTACCACAGCGTTTACTGGCCGCTAGAAAACGCTCTGGCTCCCAATTGCAACAGTTCGCTACTGTCCGCCGCTCGTAGCCGACACGTGCTCGTACGCCGCGTATTCCTTCGGAATAAATCCATGGAAAACAGGCAACGTTCACTCCTCGCGGGATGGATCCCGCAGGCCGGCATGCAGCGTACATGGAGGTGGTTTGGCCATGCAGTGTGGACGAAGAGCCTATCGGTCTGTCGGTGAGTTGGCCTGTCGTTGCAGCAGCACCAACCGCACTCCACAATCGTTGGCATGCGTTGTGTCGGTCATGTCGGTCATGGCCGTCATGGCCGTCATGGCCGTCGCCGTCATGGCGGTGGGGACAGAAGCCCTGGCTGCTGGACATCGCACCGCCAATTTTCTGGTGGATGCCCCAACCGATGCACAAGCCCGTCGGATCGGCGACGCAGCGGAGCAATACAGACACGACCTTGCAATCGAATGGCTTGGAAAGCCTCTGCCACGCTGGAGCCGACCCTGCCCGATCAAGGCGCAGGTAGCACCTCATCTAGGCGCCGGCGGTGCCACGAGCTTTGTTTTTGATGCAGGCGAGGTGTTTGGATGGACCATGACGATTCAGGGCAGCGAGGAGCGTATTCTGGACTCCGTTTTGCCGCACGAGATCACACACACGGTGTTTGCCAGCCACTTTCGCCGGCCGTTGCCACGTTGGGCAGATGAGGGCGCATGCACTACTGTCGAGCATCCCGTCGAGCGGGCGCGTCAGCATCGGCTCCTTATTGAGTTTCTGACAACAGGTCGCGGCATTGCCTTTCCCGAAATGTTTGCGATGCGGGAGTACCCAGCAGATGTCCTGCCACTTTATTCTCAAGGCTACTCTCTGGCCCGCTACCTGATCGAGCGAGGTGGACGACACAAATATGTGACGTTTGTCAGCGACGGCCTTGCAACGGACAACTGGTCGGCTTCGCTCTCGCAGCATTACGGTGTGGGGGGCCTTGGGCAGTTGCAACACACGTGGTTGGAGTGGGTGCGGCAGGGATGCCCAGCACCGCCAGCAGCTCTGGCTCTTGCGCAGAGCCGCCCATTCACGCCTCAGGGCGACTGGTCGGGCACATCCCGAGGACAGAGCCCAGATCCCACGCCGAACGGCACTCCTGGGACAAATGCCGTGGCCGTCGGCGGCCGCCGCTCGATCTATGCACTGCAAACCAAACGCCTCGCCAACGCGGACAAAAAGCTCTCGCCTGCCATTGCGCCGTAACTCCGATGCGTGCAGTGTTCGGCTCGCTGGGCCAACCGGATTCCATTTCCGCTGCGACTCGATCTGGGAGAAATCAGAGGAGAACGAAGCGGCATGCCTCTGAGCGTCAGGTGCCGATGACGAGCAGCGTAATGTGATAGAAGATCGGCGCTGCAAAGCACATCGAATCGATGCGATCCAAAACGCCCCCGTGGCCCACCACAAGCGTGCCGTAATCCTTCACGCCGCGGTCACGCTTAATGGCAGACATTGTCATGCCGCCGGCAAAACCCATGATCGCCACGACAAAGCCGGCCAACGCTGCCTGCCAAGGCTCAAACGGCGGGGCTGCCCACCAAAGCACAGCGGCCAAGAGGGCAGTGCTGGTGGCACTGCCGAGCAAGCCTTCCCAGGTGCGGTTGGAACTCACGGCTGGGGCCACTAATCGACGGCCCAGCATCCTGCTCCAGACATATTGCATGCAGTCGGCGAACTGAACGAGCAGGATCAGAAAAAAGAGCAGTCGGAAGTTGACGTCGCGGCTCCCGGTTGTCGGGCCATCGATTGAAAGATGTAACAGTGCCGGTGCGAAACTGAGACAGTACACGCAGACCACAAGGCCCGCCTGAATTTTGGCTGTGCGTTCTAGGAATCGCTTATAGTCGCCAGCCACAGCCACGCGGGCCAGCACGAACAGAGTCGCATACACGGGTAGAAAAACGCTGAAGATGTCGTAGCGATTCAAGCCCACAAGCACGTAGTGCAGCGGCGTGAATAAGAAAAAAACCCAGAACAACGCACGGTGATCGCCCTTGCGAGTGGGTGTGAGTGTGATGAATTCGCGCAGGGCCCAGAACGATACCAGTCCGAACAGCACAACTGTTGCCGTAGTGCCAAGCCAGAATGCCACAGCGAGCACCGTACACATGATCCACCAACCCCGCAGCCGAAGGTTGAATGTGTCAATGGCAGCCGGATCGAGTCCGCGGTCGGGGTGACGCTTCAGAAATTGTCCAATGGCAGTGGCTACCGTGAGCAGGGCGAGCACTCCGGCGATCAGTGCAATGGTGCGAATGTCTTTCATAGGCGAACTGTTATTCCTTCAGGGCGAGCACTGCTCGACGCGCACGGGCTAGGAAGTCGAGCTTGGCTTCGCCGCGTTCCAGCCACAAGGGTGGCCCGAAACTGATGCAGGAGAGCAGGGGCACGGGGAGAAATTCGCCCCGCGGCAAGACTCGGTTGAGGTTGTCGATATGCACGGGTAACAGTTCGAGTTCAGGGCGTTTTTTTGCAAGATAGTAGAGACCGCTTTTGAACTCGCCGATCTCCCCAGTTACGCTGCGACTGCCCTCGGGAAATACTATCAGCGACTTGGTTGTGCCCACCTCACGAAGCATGAGGTCCACCGGACTCTGGTGCACCTTAATGTCTGTGCGATCGATGAGTAGCGCGTCAAAGACCTCCTCTGCCAGCCATCGCCGAACGAATCCGCGAGACCAATAGTCCTTGGCCGCTACGGGACGCGTGAGTTCTCGTACTGCTTGCGGCAGCGACGCCCAGATCAACAGCGCATCGAGATGGCTGGTATGGTTTGCAAAGTAGACGCGTTGGCAGGTGTCGGGCTGGCTGGCAATCCAACGGACACTGGATCCGCTGAGCAATCGGGCCAGCGCTGCCAGCGAGAGTCCTGCGGCGCGGCACAGCGCGGAGCGGCCCTGTGACGCCAAGCTTGGCTGGGGGGGCAGCGATGGGAGTGGGTCAGCAGGGGAAAGCATCAGTACAGTGTCGGAAAAGGAATAAGACCAGTGTCTTGGACGGCGTGCTGCGGAATGGCTTTGATGCAGAGGCTAGGCAGGGACGAATGGGTTGTGTCGTTTCTCGTGGCCAACGGTTGTGGGTTCGCCGTGTCCGGGAAACACGATCGTGTCGTCTGCTAGCGTGTAGAGACGGTGGGTGATGCCGGCCGCAAGCACCTCAAAATCTCCGTCGGGAAAGTCTGACCGCCCCACCCCTTCTCGAAATAATACATCCCCGCCGAAGACCAACAGTGGAGTGGAGTTGTTGATAACAAAAACGACGTGGCCGCTCGAGTGCCCAGGGATCTCGCTGATTGCAATCGTGAGGCCTGCGAGGTCAATCATCTCTCGATCGGCCAGGAGTCGATCCGCTGGCGGGCTTGTGATGGCCAGCCCAAACGCACCGGAAAGATTGCCGGCTGGGTCGAGGAGTTTGGAGGCGTCGCCGTGGCCGATAAAAATCGGCAGTGTCGGCCACTCGACTCGGAGAGATGCATTTCCAGCAATGTGGTCAGAGTGGCCGTGCGTCAGCAGGATGGCTTGCGGTTTCAGGTGGAGCGAACCGATGCAGTCGATGATCGCCTGAGGTTCAAAGCCCGGATCAATGACGAGGCACTCGGTCTCGCCGTGTCGGAACACGACATAGCTATTTTCGGCAAACGGAGCCGACTCAATCCGGACCACGCGGACAGTCGGGGATGGTTCGAGGAGATCGACGTGTGCCATAATAAAAGACAGAAAACAATTACGTTGCGGTGGGGTTGCCAGAAATGGTTGGGACTATTCTCGACCAGATGCTGGAGTCTACACGAGTCCGTACGGACCCAAACGTGGCCCAAACAAACCTCAAGCGAGCATGGTTGGCCTCCCTCAGTAGGGCAATACGGGCCCGATGTTTCGCGGAAAAAGCATAGAAAAATGGTGTGGCGTGGTTTGTGCGGTCTCGCTAGAGTCCCGTCTTCGACCGCGGTTTTCGTGGCAGCACGCTGGAGGTGCTGGCCAAAGCCGGGGAGGTTCTGTCGGCCGTACCGGCGGCATCGCGATGGTTTATGGTGTGTTGCACTCCCATTCGATAAACAAGAAACAAAATATCTGCATGTTGGGCGAGTGCTCCGGCGTTGCAGATTCATGGAGGGATTGAGATGATCGGTTCGACAAAAACGCTTTTGCGTAGTGTCGCCAGCCTCACGCTGGTCATGGCCACCGCGTGTGGCTCCTTGGCCGTCGTGTGTGGTCAGTCGCCTGTCGCGCCTGCCGGAGCCGTGCCTGGACTGGTGCCAAACGGGGACCAATCAAAAGGCAATATTGGTGCAGGGGATGCCGTTGCCTCCGCCGCTGGATTGCACCCGCTGGAACCCGCGCTCGATATCGCCCAGAAAGGGCTCGCGAGCATCCGCAATAATATTAAGGACTATTCCTGCACCGTTGTCAAACGCGAGCGGATCGATGGCAAACTGGGCGAGCCCGAGTATATGTTTAGCAAAATACGCCAGCAGCCGTTTAGCGTGTATCTCTATTTTCTTGGTCCCGATAGCGTGAAGGGGCAGGAGGTGATCTACGCAGACGGCCGAAACGACGGCAATATGCTGGCCCACGCTGGCAGCGGCGTGCGAGCCATGGTGGGAACGGTGTCGCTCAAGCCGCAGAGCATGCTGGCCATGGCGGGCAACCGCTATCCGATCACCGAGTTGGGCGTTGAAAATCTGACTCGTCGACTTGTGGAAGTGGCCGAGCACGACCGGAATTTTGGTGAGTGTGATGTGAATTTCTTTCCCAACGCCAAGGTAAACGGCCGTATCTGCACGTGCATTCAAGTGACGCATCCTGTGCCACGCCGAAACTTTCGTTTCCATTTGGCACGTGTTTTTATTGATGACGAACTCACGGTCCCTATTCGCTACGAGGCGTATGACTGGCCACAGGAAGCAGGCGGGCAACCGTTGCTCCTCGAGGAATACACTTACATGAACGTGAAGACAAACAACGGCTTCACCGATGCCGACTTCGATCCTCGCAACGCGGCCTACAAGTTTGGTGTGAAGTAGTTTTGCCCCTTGAATGGCGGTGGTCGAAGTCTCGGCTGGGGGCTGTGCGGTGCCTGTTCCTCCTGTTTTTTGTCGGCTTCTGGCGACTGAGTCCGGCAGCGTGCTAAAACGCATGCCTTGCCCATGAATCCTGCAAGCTGCCACACAGCCGTTTTGCCTGCCGAGGTGATGTCGTTTCTCGCCGTGCGAAAAGCCGCGCGCATTGTGGATGGCACGCTAGGCGGTGGCGGCCACACACGACTCTTGGCCGAGGCTGTAGGGCCGGAGGGCCTCGTGATTGCGATTGACCGTGACCCTGCAGCGATTGAGCGAGGCTCTCGCGAATTCGTCGGCCTGCCTGTGCGTTTTGCGCAGGCCAATTATTGCGACCTGCCAGAAGTGCTTGATGCCCTGTCGATCGATAGTGTGGATGGAGTGCTTCTGGATGTCGGTCTCTCGAGCGATCAGTTAGCCGATCACTCGCGGGGCTTTTCATTTGAGTCTGACGGGCCTTTGGATCTGAGATTTGATCCCACCGAAGGGGAGCCGGCATGGAGGTTGTTGAGCCGGATGAAGGCCGAGCACATTGCCGACATCATCCACGAATACGGCGAAGAGCGTTTCAGTCGACGCATCGCCAGGCGGATTGTGTCGGCCCGTGAAAAGGAACCGATCCGTTCATCGCGTGAATTTGCGAGGATCGTGACATCAGCAGTTCCTCGGCAGACCCCGCCGTCTCGGATCCATCCGGCCACCCGCACGTTTCAGGCGTTGCGGATTGCGGTGAATCAGGAGCTCAAATCGCTGCGGATCGCGTTGGAACGCATTCCCACCCGACTGTCTCCCGGTGGGCGGTTAGTTGTGATCTCATTTCACTCGCTGGAAGATAGGCTTGCCAAGCAAGCTTTTTGCAACACGCAGGTGTGGGAACGCCTGACGCGGTCGCCCATAGGGGCCTCCGATGACGAACTCGCACGCAACCCACGCAGTCGGTCGGCGAAACTGCGGGCTGCCCAGCTTGCCTCTCACCCGGTGAATTGACGCTCTGGAGGCCGCCCGACCGCTCTGGCGGCGAACCGCCAAAATCAGAATAATCCGTAGCCTTTGGAGTTCTTTTTTAAACCACGCCCAGAGATCGTACATGGGTCGCGAGACAAAATGCTTGCTGGCACTGCTCGGCACGCTCGCCTTCGCATTTGTTGGCGTGCTCTCGACCAAGCTGCTCATACCACGGCCGCCTACCGGTGCTGGGCCCGACGTGCATGCCGAGGATTCGGTCGCCAAGCCACATGATCTGGTCGAACCACCGGCACTCTCGTCCCGTAGGGGCAGCAAGGTGACGACTCCGACTGCAGGCAGCCGCTATGCAAAAAAGAGCAGCGTCTTTGGAGGTGGTCAAGGATTTTCCAGCTCTGACGGCGAGGCGTCGCTCCAGGCTACGCCACTCCAGGCTGAGTTGCCTAAGTCCGAGTCCGAGTTGCCTAAGCAGGATCCGTTCGTCAGGCCGGCCGTGCTCGAGCAACCGCCGCCTGCAGCGGCACTGGAGGCCGCGACGTTGGATGCGGTGTCCGCGGTGCCAGTCATGCCCGTCATGGCAGGCATGGCAGTCGGGCCTTCTCACGCAACATCGCACTCAATTGGATTGGCAGCGGGGAGTTGGCATGTTACCGCAGTTGGGGACTCGTGGTGGTCGCTGGCGGAGCGGGCCTACGGTGACGGCCGACTCTATCGGGCGCTCTTCGCGTGGAACCGCGTGCTGGATCCGCGAGTGTCGCTTGCCCCAGGCACGCGGCTGGAAATCCCACCTCAGTCGAGGCTTGAATCGGCGTGGCCAAAGCTCGTATCGTTCGGAGCACACGGCGGTGGTTGATGGGAATGGCACGGGTAAAAACGGTGTTGTTGTCATCTGCTGAGCAGCCAGAGTCGCGAGCCGAAGGGAAAGCCGATCGCGACAATCGAAGCCTCACGGTACGATAGCGGGCATGGGCGACGCCGATCTTTACGACTACGACCTCCCGCGAGAGTTGATCGCACAGCATGCATTGAACGATCGAGCTGCTGCGAGACTCTTAGTCGTGCGCCGCGACGACGGTGTAATTCAACATAGCCACATCCGGGAGTTGCCACAGTTCCTTCAGGCCGGTGATTTGGTCGTGTGGAACGACACCCGCGTTGTGCCTGCTCGCCTCGTTGGCCGCAGGCTGAAGACAGGCGGCCGTTGGGAAGGGCTCTTTCTTCAGGTTGATCCTGACACGGGGGTCTGGCAGTTGCTGGCTAAGTCGCGTGGCCGCGTAGCCATTGGCGAGCGAGTGGTGTTGGTTGGGCGCGACGGGGCCGATGCCATCTCGCTAGAATTCCTCGGTCGTGGATCTGGTGGCACGTGGCTGGCTCTGCCGGACTCGCGAGAGACAGCCGAAACAATTCTTGCGGCGGTGGGCCGCGTGCCCCTGCCAGGCTACATTCGCGGCGGCCACGAAGAGCAGGGCGATCTAGAGCGGTATCAGACTGTGTTTGCCCGCACCAGCGGCGCAGCAGCGGCGCCCACGGCTGGACTTCATTTTACCGAACCGTTGCTGGAGTCGCTGGCGGCCAGGGGCGTCGGCCATGCCAGCGTCACGCTGCACGTTGGCCTCGACACGTTCCGGCCAATTACGGTCGATACCATCGACGACCACCCAATGCACTCGGAGTGGTGCCACTGTCCTGCGGAAACCGTGGCGGCGATTCGCCAGACCCGGGGCCGAGGCGGTCGGGTTGTAGCGATCGGCACGACGACCGTCCGCACGCTGGAAACAGCGGCTCTCAAATCGCATGCGCCTGCGTTGGGGCAGGGTGGGGCTTTCAGTGGGCCCACAAATCTTTTCATCCGGCCTGGGTTTTGCTTCGCGGCCACCGACTGCCTGTTGACGAATTTCCATCTGCCGAGGACAACGCTCATGGTGTTAGTGAGCGCATTTGCGTCTCGTGAGTTGATTGGCAGGGCGTATCGCGAAGCCATCAGCCACCGCTATCGCATGCTGAGTTATGGCGATGCGATGTTAATTGTGTAGTGCCAGCATAGATAATATAAAGACAGAGCCACTTTCCGGAAGGACTGCCGATGGGAAATATACCGCAGGAAGATGTGTTGGTCGTGCCCCGCTCGCTCTTTGATCGAGCGGGAGCGTTTCAAGGATTTTGCGCCGATACAGCGGCCTATTTGCCGCTGCTCTTGGATCCGCAGCATACGAGTTGGCGGCCACGGGCAAGCGTGGAAGAGGATCCTTCGTTCAAGCAACTCATTCCCTACTGTGTGCTTACGTGGAGTGATGCCGATGGGCGGCCTCTCTTTTTTGCCTACACTCGCGGCGGAGGCCAGAGCGAGGCACGCCTCCGCACGAAGCGGTCAGTGGGCATTGGCGGCCATATCGCCAGCACCGATGGCGAGCACGGCGACGATGCGTCGTACGAATCTGGAATGCTTCGAGAACTCGCAGAGGAAGTCGCGATCGACGGCGGCTATGCCGCCAGATGCGTCGGTCTCATTAATGACGACTCAACCTCCGTGGGAAGCGTTCATTTGGGGATCGTTCATGTCCTCGAGCTGGAGCGGCCGCTGGTCGCCTCCCGCGAAAGCGAGCTCGTGGAGTGCGGCTTTGAATCGCTGGAATCGCTCCTAGCGGCTCGGGACCGTTTTGAAACATGGTCGCAGATCACACTCGATGCGCTGGCCTCAGGATTACTAGTATAAGCGCCAGCCGATATTCGACGGCCGGTTGAAGAAAGCGGTGCCGTGGCGATCTATCTCGACAATCACTCCACAACGCGGTTGGATCCCCGCGTGCTCGACGCGATGTTGCCGTGGCTGACCGACCACTACGGCAATGCCGGGAGCGTCACGCACGAGATGGGCCGCGAGGCTCGCGAGGCTGTTGAGCATGCCCGAGAGTTGATGGCCGCTGCAATTGGCGCAAGCCCACGCGAAATCGTGTTTACCAGCGGCGCGACAGAAAGCGCCAATCTGGCGATCCTAGGCAGCGCATCTAGGGTATGCGCGACAGGAGGCGCTGGTGGCTTTGGGCAACCAACGCAGATGCAGGGGCATGTGATTACGGTGGCAACAGAACACCACGCGGTTCTAGATCCAATCGAGCATCTCGAACGGCTGGGCCATACGGTGACGCGGCTGCCTGTGGTGTTGCAGGCTGATGCGGCT
>CAIRDU010000506.1 GCA_903877395.1 uncultured Planctomycetaceae bacterium | reverse complement strand
CTGTCTTGGGTCGCTGGAGAGTGGCCACGGCGAGGCCGAGGATGGGCATGGGGCCGAAGGCACGCTATCGCATGACCAACTCTTGACCGATCCCGATGAAGCCGAGCGATTTGTGTCCGCCACAGGCGTGGATGCGCTTGCAGTGGCGATCGGCACAAGCCACGGAGCGTACAAGTTTACCCGAAAGCCCGATGGCGAGGTGTTGGCGATGAGCCGAATCGAAGAGATTCACCGCCGCCTTCCCAACTGCCATTTGGTGATGCACGGATCGTCGAGTGTACCGCAGGAACTCCAAGACATTATCAACCGCTTCGGTGGCAAGATGCCGCAGACGTGGGGCGTGCCCGTGGAGGAAATTCAGCGCGGCATCAAGCATGGCGTGCGCAAGATCAATGTCGATACCGACAACCGCATGGCGATCACGTCTGCGATTCGCAAGGTGCTCTGGGAGCATCCCGATAAATTCGACCCTCGCGACTACATGAAGCCCGCTCGCGATGCGATGAAGAAGGTTTGTGCGGAGCGGATGGTGCAGTTTGGTCAGGCTGGCAATGCCCGCAAGGTCCCGGTGATCTCGCTGGAAGCCATGGCCAAACGCTACGCTCACGCGTAGGCGACAGACGCAGCAGAAGAGGGCACTCATGGAGTGCCGCGGAGTGCCTCGCAGTTCAGGCTGGCGTGGGGTGTTGGCAACGCTGTTTAGAATGCTGTTTTGAGAGGCGGAAACACGCGTTGCAGGGGTTCCCCAGTCGGCCTATAGTCCCGACCCGCTCGCGGTCAGAGATATTCCTGAAAATCCATGGATGGCATGGGTGCGAGGGATGTTCCTGTGGGATCGTACCGGTCATGGACAACGCTATGGAATTGCGCACACCTTCTCCCAATTGTTCGGTCGACGCCGACGTGCTAGCCCATGGCCGGAAGATTCTTCGCTCAGAAGCACAGGCCATTCTGCAGGCAGCCGAAACACTCGACGCATCGTTCTGCCGTGCGGTGGAAATGATCAAGGCCTGTACCGGTAGCGTGGTGGTGACGGGGATGGGCAAGGCTGGTTTGGTCGCCAGAAAGATCTCCGCCACGCTCGCCTCGACAGGAACACCGAGCCACTTTCTACATCCGTCCGAAGCGTTGCATGGCGACTTGGGCGCCCTGCGACGCGATGATATTGTGCTCGCGATGTCGCAGTCGGGCGAGACCGAGGAGATCACCCGATTGCTGCCCCACATAGTAGTTAGGCAGATCAAAATCATTGCAATCACCGCCCGGGCCGAAAGTACGCTGGGCCGAGCGGCAGACGTTGTCGTGGCGACGGGCAATGTGTCGGAGGCCTGCAGTATCGGACTGGCGCCCAGCACGAGCACAACGCTCCTGCTCTCCCTCGGCGATAGCGTGGCGTTGGTCACAAGCGCGATGCGGCAATTCACGCCGCAAGACTTTGCTGAGCGGCACCCCGGTGGCACTCTTGGCCGACAGTTGACAGCGGTCGAGGATGCTATGCGACCGGTAGGGCAGTGCCGCACCGCCAGGCCGTGCGACACGGTGCGGACTGTCTTTGCTCGTCCACTGCCTGCCCGTCGCACAGGCGCCGTCATGATCATTGACAAGACAGGCTGGCTGGCCGGCATTTTTACCGATAGCGATTTGGCCCGTCTCTTCGAGCATCGCAACGACGCGGCCCTCGACGCACCGATTGACGCGGTCATGACACGCCAGCCGACAACGATTGTGGCCGGCACGTGCCTGCGGGATGCCGTGGCGATTATGGAAGTTCGACGGCTGAGCGAATTGCCGGTGGTGGATCGTGAAGGTCGGCCCGTTGGCCTTTTGGACATTGTGGATTTGGTGGGGATGGTGCCTGCCGAACTGCTGGAGATTCCACTCGAAGTACCCGGTGCCGCAGCCGCTTAGGCCGAGGCCCACAGGAAGACCCTCATGGCCGCTGCCCCAACGCTGAATCATGCCAAACAGCATGCCCAAGAGACTTCCGCATCGCAGCTTTTGCAGGAGCGATTAGCAAGCGTGCAATTGCTGCTCTTAGACGTGGACGGAGTGCTCACCGACGGCAGCGTGACGTGGACAAACGAGGGAGTCGAGCAGAAAACGTTTCACACTCACGATGGGTTGGGAATCCGCCTCTGGCAGCGGGCTGGTGGCAGCGTTGGAATCGTGACTGGTCGATCGAGCCGCGCGGTGCAATACCGCGCCGAGGAACTTGGAATCGCAATTGTACGGCAGGGCATCGATGACAAACTGGCGGAAACCGAAGCGATCCTGGCCGAGTGCGGGCTTTCGTGGGAACAGGTGGCATTTATTGGCGATGACCTACCCGACCTGCCCGTTGTGCTGCGATGTGGGCTAGGCGTAGCGGTGGCCGATGCCTGCGCAGAAGTGACGGCGGCAGCGGCAATCGTGACGCGACTGCCCGGCGGACGCGGTGCGGTGCGAGAGGTGATCGAGCAGATGCTTCGCGCGAGAGGTAGTTGGGACTCGATCGTGCAACAGTACGCCGCTGTCCGAGCGTGAGTTTTTATCCCCCGCGAGCATCATTCCATGGAACATCGCCTTGGACGCACGCTACGAGTGTTTCTCGTGGTGCTTTCGGCAGCCGGTTTTTACCGGCTGGCTGTGGTGCCGTGGGTGGAGCCGCGGATACACGATGTGGGAGCGTCGCTGGAGCCGACTCCGGAGGAGGCTGCATTGATTCGAGCCCGAGCCGACCGCCGGCTCGCAGTTCTGGGCGAGATTTTTCCGGCTGGCTCGTGGGAACGCGAAGATCCCATCATGCTGGAGAGCCGACAGATGCGACTGCTCTTCAAACAATACCACTCGCTCCCTGATGGGCGAGTGAACCTCGTACCATGCACGCTTGTCATTCTGCCAGACCGCAACCGCACGCACGACTCGCAGTCGGCTGGCCGGACGATTGTGCTGCGAGCGCCGCAAGGCGCCGTTCTCGAATTCGACGAACCGCTCGATTTGCGGCAGGGCCGACTGGCCAAACTCATCGGTGGCAGTCTGCGTGGGCAGGTGACGATTCGCGGCACGCCCAGTGCCGAGGGCGCAGATGACGATATCGAGATCGCTACTCGGGATGTCGAGCTCGATGCGTTGGAGATTCGCACCAACGAGATGGTTCAGTTTCGCTACGGCCGCTCCAGCGGCAGCGGCAGGGCAATGGTGGCTAAATTGCTCCCCCGCGCCGGTCCGGCTGATCAGGGTCCAAATATCGGCGGCGTGGATTCCATTCGACTGGATCGGGATGTGCGGATGCGTCTGGAGGGTTTTTCCGGCGGGCTTCTACCTGGGCAGGAGCCCGTTACCCCACAGGTTGCTTCTCCCGCAGAGGCTACTGGCTCACTCACACAGACTGGCACGGTGGCCCCGGTAGCGGCGCCGGTACTGGTGAGTTGTCGGGGCAGTCTCTGCATGAACATGGCTGCAAATATGATCACGTTTGAGGATCACGTGGATGTGGTGCGCACCGTTCCGGGAGGTTCGACAGACCAAATAGCGTGTGAACTGCTTTCGATCCTGCTGGGGCGTGTGGAGGCTCCTGCTTCCAGTGCGGTGGGAGGAGACGTTCGCGGCGGACTCAAGCCGGTGGAAATTCAGGCCAAGGGCACGCCGGTGGTGGCCCGCAGCAGCGGAGCAGGGCTCGAGGCGCGAGGCACTCGGCTGGGCTACGAGATTGCCACGCGACGCATTCTGTTGGATGGCGATGCACCCGTGTCGTTGATTGTGCAGGGCACAGAAATGGAAGCTCGATCGATCGATTATTGCCCCGGACCGCCGGGTGATCCTGGCTCCCTGATGGCTGTGGGCCCAGGCTGGCTCAAGACAAAATCGGCAGGATCTCCTCCCCTCGAGGCACGCTGGCAGAAATGGCTGCGTATGCGGCCCGATGGCAATGGGCATGTGGCTTCGCTGGCCGGTGCCGCCGAGGTTACGATTGAGTCGCAGGGACGACTCAGCGCATCGGAAGTGCACCTCTGGCTGGACATTGCCCCCGCAGCTGAAACGATTCCATCGCCGCAGGCTGCTGGCCCAAATCTATCGGGCGTGAAGCCGTCTCGTATGCTGGCTCGAGGCATGGTTGAGATCGATGTGGAACAACTCACCGCCCGCACCGATCGGATGGAGCTTTGGTTCCGCCACCCGGCCTCTTCCGCAGCCTTGGCCGTAGCAGTACCAATCTCGCCATCAGCAGTGCCAGCAGTGGCTGCCCTAGCGCCACCAAAACAAGCGCCACCAAAACAAGCGCCACCAAAACAAGCGCCACCAAAGCAGGCTCTTCCCACGCGTGGCCGGCTCGTAGCCACCGGCGCTTTGGTGAGAGGGATGGTGAGCATATCGCCACAAAACAATCAACTAGAAGAGATCTCCCTCGAAGGGCAGGTGCATCTGCTAG
>CAIRDU010000505.1 GCA_903877395.1 uncultured Planctomycetaceae bacterium | reverse complement strand
CTGCTGCTCTTCCAGTTGCTCCATTTTTTTTGTGACCGCCGAAGACTTTCTCTTTGGGATCACCTTCTTGGGCTTTCCAGGACCGCCCTTCGGTGCATCCTCGTTGGGCTTTGGCTCATCCCCCTGAAGTTCCTTTAGTTCGGCGTCGACTTTCCGAAGCGTTTCCAGAACGGCATCCTCTGCGTTCTCGACGCTGACGATTTCCTCTCCTGGCTTCCGCTTGGGGCCCTCTAGGCTTTTGATTGCGCCATCAAAAAAGGGAAGTGACTCTGCAAGGAACGTCTTGGCATCTTCACCTGGCCGCCTGGATTGCTCAACCTTTGCACGCCCCCGCTCGATCAGCAAATTGCCCTTTTGTGTATACGCGGCAATGGCTTGATTGCCAGTCGGCTTCTCTTGCAAAAACCGGTCAATCTCTTTTTCAGCCTGATTAAAAATCAGCGTCCGCTTTTTGCTATCGGACTCCATTCGGCTGGTGCCGACCAAGGAAGTGGCCCGTCGAAATGGCACTTCATTCTTAAGCGTTTTGGAAGAGCTTTGATCGTCTTCGACTCGCTTCAACACCCACAGGCTGACGTCGGGCATCTGCCGCTCCTCGAGCGCATCGAGAAGACGTCGAGTCGTCAGGTCTTCCGTTGATTCTTTTGCCTGCGGTGCGGCAGGATCTTCGGCAAGAACGAAATTGCCGATCGCAAAAGAGGCTATGGCGACTGCACTCACGAGCGTGCAGCCAATTCTGGTGCGGATGGTGATGCTGTGAAGAAACATTCAGCACGGGTTTCCTGCGGGCTCAAAGGCGAACTGCGAGGCACTCGGGCGATCTGCCGGGCATGAACGAGTATTGTGCAATTCCAGAATCCACCCGTCAAACGGAGGCTACGCAAACAGGGGAACCATCAAACACGTGAATGGATTGGTCGGGGGTGTCAGCGGCCCGGCGGGACGGATATCGACTTCACTTCCAGTAGACATGCGAGGAGCTTTGCCCCAATGGGAGTCATATCCCCTCGGGCCTGCCAGCGCTCGGCGAGCGACACAAGCGATGCAATGGCCTGCTGCCGTGGCGGAGCGTGTACGGAATTTCCAGCCACTTCCCCCAGTCCGACAGCCAGCAAAACCTCACAAGCATGCGGGGAAGGGAGGGCCTCAGCAAGGGGTGCCCCGGCCACCCTTGCAACCGCTACCGATGCAGTTTGCGTCATTTCTGAAGCGGTCATACCGAGAGACGGGGTTGTGTGCGGCAAACCACCAGCATCGACATACGAAAACACTGCCGAAGCCATGCTGTAGTCGGGCGTGGCTGTTTGGCGGCTAGGAGTGACACCCCGCCGACTCACCTCATACACCACACGAACGCTTTCTCCCGCATGGAGCGTTATTGGCTCGACTGCACCGCTTGCCAAAGACTCCACTGCATTGTGTTTGTGACCAACAATCCGGTAAGCGGCCACTGTTTTTGGATCAAACTGAACCTCCAACCGGCACTCTCTGGCAACGAGCGTCGACCGGCCAAACACACCGCTCACAATGGCTCGACGAATCGCCGTGGGGTCGGCGGCAACGCGTCCTGGCATAGCCGGCGATGCGTGGTCGTCGAGTGGGTCTGCCGCACAAAAAAGAACGAACTGAGGCACGCCCTCACTCTCGCCCGAGACCATCGACTCTTGCCATTGCAACAGAGCCTCGCGGCCATCAGCCTGCGCCCGCTCGATTGCGTCGGTGTTGGCAACCACCACAAGTCTCGCCGGCTGTGGTTCCCGGCGAGACAAGGCATGAGCCATCCTAATCGCCGCGTCAAAGTCGGCCGTACCGCGGGGCTGTTCTCGCTCAAGCTCAATGCACAACCGCTTAATTTCTTCGGCATCAGCCCGCACCGCTGACATCCGCGGTCGGTCTTCGCAAACGATGACCGAGAGTCTATCGCCGGGCCGCATCTGGCTGCCGATCATGCCAAGCCCCCGACAGACACCCTGCCAGAGTTGGGGCGCCCCGACGCACGCCGAGTGATCCAGCACGAGCGTCACGGATAGTGTTTGATTGGCCCGTCGAGTCAGCAGCGGAACTGTCACGCTGACCTCCAGCATTTCGGTCGAAATTCCCTGCCGCAGCGAAGGGAAAGCCTGCAACTCAAGTCGCGGTTGATCCCGGTTGCCTTCAGCCGGTAACGCCGCTGCCGGAATTGCCGCGAGTACATCCTCAACCCGCAGGCTTTCAATCTCTGAGGCCCGTCGCTTGAGTTGGCCAAAAGGTGATAGCCCGATGGCGAACAACGAGTCGAAGGAGTCGGTCCGCACCGAGAGTGGCGGATGATCGACTGCAAGCACTGGCGCCAGCGAGGGGTCGACGAAGGGCGCTTCGCCGTGGGCCATTTCAAACGCCAAATCAAACCCCCGCACTCGCGGCACGGCCCGCCTCGCATGTAAACGATCGGATCGCCGAGGCCCCGGCACCACCTGCATACCCGTAAATGCGGTTGCTGTTCCATTCTGAATGGGGCTCAGTCTTCCGGCCGAACCCCTGACCCCTGTGGCAAAACTGCGGATGGCATCCGGGGATCCGCGTACGCTCGGGGGCTTTGGCTTCTCTGCCCACGCAACGATGGAGGGAATTCCTACCGAAGCCGATGAGGCTGCTACTGCTTCTGAAGGATCCGAACTGCTGCCAAGATTCTTGGCCAGACGATTGGCCACAAGCTTCTGGCTTTCTAGGGACTGCGGAGAGTGCCGGTCTCCGGCTACCGGGTCTACCACAGAGAAATCGCTCCTATCTGCCGGGCCCATCCCCTCGCCCACGCTCGATTTCGAGAGCCTCCGCGAGAGTTCGCTGCCTGCGTAAAACAAGCCGACCACACACCCCAACGCAAGGGCCACGGGAATGCAATCGGCCGCAAATGATCGCGCCCACCGTGGTATCCGAATGGCCCGGCCAGAACGATTCACGTGCGGCGCGCGGTGAACGAGCCTCGCACCGCCTTGAATGTGAATCGTGGAACCGGCTTCAACCTCGCTGCAGACGGCTCTCCGAAGCCTTGCGACAAGCCCCGCAGGAATCTCCACACGCACCAGTAGTTGATCCAACGCCGCATCGGCAAAAAGCTGCTCTGGCGCGACACGGGCCTCCAGCCCCGATGGCAGGGGAACGCTTCGCAGCCTGGCATCAATAGCCGCATCGTCTGCAGAGTCCGGTCGGCTGGGGTGAGGGGTATTTGCCATACAAGTTCAACGATCTACAATTGGAAAACCCGCAACCGGAAACCCTGTTGATTCGAGTAAAAACCCTCGCAATTTCCCACGCGACCGACTGACGCGCGAGAGCACCGTTCCCAATGGAATGCCTTGCAGCTCGGCCGCTTCCAGGTGGGTAAGCTCGCCCACCACAACCAGCAGGAGCGTTTCCCTGAGTTCGGCTGGCAACCGCTGAAGCGCGCGTTGCATTGGCCCCGAAAGCTCGTCGGCCAGCGGTTCGGGGCCTGGCGGAGCCGCCAAGTCTGCCGATTCCTCACCCAGAAAAGTCTCTCGTGACACATGCTTTCGCCAATGGTCGGCGACTCGCCGGCGGAGGATTGCCAGAAGCCACGCTCGCTCACTGCGGGCCGCGTCGTAGAGATGGCGACTGGTCCAGGCAGAGCGAAACGTGTCTTGCAGAACATCCTCGGCGTTGTGCGCATTTCCCAACAGCCGGAAGGCAACGCGATAAAGAACGGCAGCGTGGTCACTGGCCCACCGGTTAAACTGGTCGTTGAATTCGGCAGAAATCGGCATGCGACAGAATCACCATCGCCCCTCTGGAACAGTCTTCCGGAGGGAAGCCTGAAACTATTCCGGGCCGTTTTACTTCCAGACTCAACACCCCACCGCAGCCACCGCTTTTTATAGCCAAAAACGCCAGTTTATTTCCCGATTGCCGGAACCGGCCTCACCGAGCGAGAAGCTGCTGCCGAGGCCACCAACCAGTTTGGCAACCGGCCTGCAGCAGGCATTTTGACGACTCTGGCCGACCGAACTCCCTCGCAGGCCAGCACAGCGGCAATGGCCTCCGCTGAAGGTTCTTGATCTAGGTTCAGTACCCCGATTGCATCCCCGCCTGGAGCTGAACGGCCCACTGTCATCTGTGCAATGTTCACGCCCTGAGCGCCAAAGGCCGTACCAACACGACCGATAATGCCCGGCACATCATGATGTGTAAAAACCAGCAGGAGACCATCCAGATAGGCTTCCAAACGGTGTCCCTCCAACTGCACGAGTCTCGGCATGGAGTGACCAAAAAGCGTGCCGGCAGCCCGATGCACCCGGTCGCCCGCCACAAGATCCACAGCCACCACGGAACTGAATGCCCCCGGATCGGTCCGGCTCTGCTCCACCAGTTCAATGCCTCGCTCGCGGAGCAGCATTTCGGCGTTCACAATGTTGACATCTTCGATTGCCGACTCAAGGAGTCCGGCAGCGAAAGCCGCAGTGACCAGACGGGTGTTGCGAGATGCGATCTCGCCCCGGTAGGCAATGGAGCACGAACGGGGTGGGGCATCGTCCAACTGCGACACCAGCAACCCAAGCCGCCAGGCCAGATCCAAAAACCCACGCACGCTCTCCAAGGCCGTTGGGTCGATAGCGCTGGAATTCACCGAGTGGCGAATCGCGCCTGTCGAAAGGAAATCGACGAGCAACCCAACGCCTTCAACAGCCACTTGCGATTGAGCTTCCTCCGTGCTGGCCCCCAAGTGCGGCGTCACAAGCACGCCCGGCATCGCAAACAACGGACTGTCGGTGCAGGGTTCCTTCTCAAAAACGTCCAGCGCCACTCCCGCGATAATGCCCCGCTGAAGCCCTTCAACGAGCGCCTGCTCGTCGTAAATGCCGCCCCGAGCGCAATTGATAAGCCGCACGCCCGGTTTCAGAAGCGACAACTCTTCCCGACCGATGAGGTGCCGCGTATCGTCGGTGAGTGGGGTGTGTACGGTGAGATAATCGACTGCTGGCAGCATGCTCCGTACGCTGCCGAGCAACTCGATACCCAACTCGCTGGCCCGCTCTTGTGAAAGGAATGGGTCGAAGCCAATCACCCGCATATCAAAAGCCCTCGCCCGCTTGGCAACAGCCTGCCCGATACGGCCGAGCCCCACGATACCCAGCGTCTTGCCAGCCAACTGCACGCCCATGAATTGATTGCGGTCCCAGCGATGCTCTCGCAGGCTGGCGTCAGCCGCAGCAATGTTTCGCGAGAGTGCAAGCAATAGAGCAAATGCGTGCTCGGCTGTGCTCACGGTATTGCCGGCCGGCGTGTTCATCACAACGATGCCCTGCCGCGTGGCGGATTCTTTGTCGATGTTGTCGGTGCCAACTCCGGCCCGCACAATCGCCTTTAATCGATGGTTGCCTGCCAATACAGCGGCAGTAACCTTCACACCACTGCGGCAGATTGCTCCGTCGTGGCGGGCCAGAGCGTCTCGTAACGCATCCCCAGAGAGTCCGGTCATCACCTCGTAGCTGATGCCAGACTCTGCCGATGCATCCAAGAGGGCGAGGCCGTCTGGGCTGAGCGTATCGAGCACAATAATCGAGGGCATGGGTCTCTTATTCCGTTGGAGATGAGATTGCGGGTCTGAGACTGTCAGCGATGGCTGTGCCGTCGGGGCCCACGATCAGATGAGGCTCGCTATGAATGGGATCTCTGAAATTCGAGCATGTAGTTCCGCAGGGCTTCGACTCCTTCAACCGGCATCGCATTATAGATGCTGGCTCGAATGCCACCGACCGAGCGGTGACCTTTGAGGTCCACAAGCCCTCGCCCAGTCGCCCCCTTCACAAATTCTGCATCCAAACTCTCACTGGTCAGGCGAAATGTAATGTTCATATCGGACCGACACTCAGGCTGCGCATGACCGGAAAAAAAGCCATTGGATGCGTCGATTGCATCATACAGCAATCGGGCCTTGGCGACGTTATGGCGTTGCATGGCAGCCAAGCCACCCATGGTTTCACGCACCCAACGGCAGACTAGGCCCAGAATGTACACCGCAAATACGGGCGGAGTGTTTGGGCGAGATCCATTTTTGACGTGAGTGCGGTAGTCGAGCATTGTGGGCAAATCGTCGCGCGATCTGCCCAGCAAATCCTTTCGGATGATCACGGCGGTCACGCCGGCGATGCCGGCATTTTTCTGAGCGCAGGCATAGATGAGTCCATACTTCGAAATATCAATCGGCCGCGAAAGGAAATCGCTGGAACAATCGCACACCAGTGGCGCGTCGCCAACAGACGGTTCCCGCTTCCACTGCACGCCTTGAATCGTTTCGTTGCTGGTGATGTGCGCATACGCCGGCTTTGGTGAAAGTCGGATCTCGTCATCGGAGGGAAGCCGATCGTAGTTCACATTCGCTCCGTCCCACGCACTGTGCACAGTTCCTTCGCGGCGGGCCTCTTTTGCGCCCAACTCCCCCCACGTCCCCGTCAGAATGTAATCGGCAGCCCCGGCAAAGCCCCGCAGCAGATTCATGGGCACCATCGAAAACTGAAGGCTTGCACCTCCCTGCAGAAGCACCAATTCGTGGTCGTCGCCAACACCCACCAACGCCTTAAGCGAGTGGAGCGTTTCCTCCAGGATGCGATCAAATGCCGGGCTGCGGTGGCTGATCTCCAAGACCGAAATGCCGACCCCAGGCAACGCCAGCATTTCTTCCTGAGCCTGCTCCAAAACCTCCAGTGGAAGCACGGCCGGGCCAGGTGAAAAATTGAAAACTCGCTGGCTAAGCGACGCAAGTCTGCGGTCCGTCACAGGGATGGCTCCAGTTCTGCCTCGCCTTGGGTCCGTCGGCGTTTGCGCAGAGTTATATTTGCTCGGGCAGCCGATCAGGGCCACTCGCCACACGCGGCAGCCCTTGGCTCTCTTGGAAGACGCCAGCAGAATAGGACCCATTGCCGATGTGGTCAACGGGCTGCATTTCCCGTCGTAAAGGGCACCTGCATCGCCGCAGACGCGCCTGAGGCTGGCGGTGGCATGACAGCCATCCGGGCAGCACCTGCCTGCGTGCCACTCAACGCCGCGACCTTCGCAGCTACTGTGGGCTGCTGCCCGTCCACCGAGAGCGCCCGGGAGTAGTTGGCCAACGCCTGCCCCGCATCCCCCGATGTTTCCCGAATCTGCCCTAACGCCACCAACGCCCGCGTGTTGTTGGGATCAATTGACAGCGCATCGATGAGATGGTTTTCGGCTTCGCGGCTGTCCCCATGCTCCTGACACAGTCGAGCCAGTTCGATCTGCGGATTGGGATTCGTCGGGGATCGCTGCGCCCAATCCTGCAGTTGGGCCATCGCCTCGGCACCTTTATTTTCCTCCACCAACAACACAGCCAAAGCCCGTTGACAGGCCTCATGATTGGGATTTCTGGCTAAACAAAGGTGGTAATACTGCTCGGCTGTCTGCTTGTCGGCAGGGCGATTAAAGAGCTTGGCCTGCTGGTGGTAGGTTGCGCCGATATTATAAAAACAGTCTGGGTTGCCCGGTTGCTGCGCCAACGCCTGCTGAAAATGATTGGCCGCCCCCTGATAGTTTCCCTGCTGATAGAGCTTCACGCCTTCTGTGTTGTCATTCCGCAACAGAGAACCGCATCCGGCGATGGAAATCCCGAGCAGCAGTACGAGCGGTTGAGTCGCGCCCGCAAGGAGCTTTTGCAGCGAGGAAGGCGGCGGCACAGGCGATCTCCAAAACGGTCTGGCCGCCCACGCATGGAAAACCCAGTGAACAGCGTTGGTCGGGGTGGAAACCGTAGCGGCCGCCAACGGCTGGAACAAGGCCAGCGAGCCTACGCAGACGGCCAAAAAACCTATGCAAACACCCAAGCAGACCACCGCTGAACAGCTCCCCGCACCGCGAGACTCAAACACCACTGATAAAAGGACGGGGCTGGGGCTTTCGCCAGACTACTGAGCGATTGCCGCTCGCGAATACCCTAGCGAGCGCACCACTTCAAGTACTTCGCTGCACGTAGGAAACTGGCGGCCACTGGCGCGTTTGTACTGCTCAATCGCCTGCATGAACTCCAACTCATCTGGCTGATAGTCGCGCTCGCATGTTGTCGGATCAACCAAACGCCGCCTCGAGGGGCGGCCAGGCCGCGTCTGCACTGCCGAGCGGTCTGCCCCAGATGAACTGCCCCGAGACACTCTCTGAGAAAAACGCGGGGGCTTTAGGCATGCGAT
>CAIRDU010000504.1 GCA_903877395.1 uncultured Planctomycetaceae bacterium | reverse complement strand
TGTTGGAACGGCCACCACGTTCACCACTGACCAGACGATTCACGGCAAGCTGACGGTGCGTGCGGTAGTTGGCACGGATGTGAGTGTGGAGGCTTCCGCCATCGACTGGGCGACCGGCACGAGCTTTTACAAGACTCTGGCGGCCAATACGACCTTCACATTTGCGAATGCGCTGCCGGGTCAGAGTGTTGTCGTCTCGGTGACAAACACGTCTGGCAACTACACGGTCACATGGCCGGTCACGGTCAAATGGCCGAACGACTCAATCCCGGTGCAAAGCATCGGTGCAAGAACAGATGTCTACTCATTCCGCAACATCAATGGCATCGTCTATGGTGCGGTTGCGCAGAGCGCCGGCGGAACTGAATCATTCGCAAACACGCAGGCGCGCTTGGCGTCGGTTCCTTACAAGCTCGGACTGATCGGTGTGCAGGTCGATACGCTGGAGGTCTGGGTTTCTATTGGTCTGACCGCTGGCGATTGGCAGATGATCAGCGGGGCAGGCGGAGTGCCACCATCGCACACGCATTCATTCTCTGAGGTGCATTCGCTCCCAACTGTCGCTCCGTCACTGACCGACACAATCGGCATTCCCCTGGGTGATGCAGGCGGCACTCTTTCGCACTGGGCATCAATCAATCTCCTGCTGGATCTAGCGCGGGTGCCGCGTTCTGGTCGCGACACACTGCTCTCTCTCAATGATGCAGGCGTTACGCTGACTGATGCGCAGATCGTGGCGATGAACACGTTCTACCAGTACGTGGACGCCATGGGCATGATCAGCGGCAACACCAGCCGCTCACGCTTGATGCTGCCAGTCTGGGCGAGCAACATGCAAGCCAACCTGCTGGACTGGCTGCACCCGGCAAGCTCCAGCCGTCCATTCATTCGCAACGCATCCACGGGTGCAAACAATGCTGGTGACTTCACGCAGCCGGGCGGATACATCGCGCCAACCGGCGTGACGAACTCCGGCATGATCGACTTTGACTCAACCGTGGCACAAGTATGGGAAGAGACGGATTATTCCTTAACCTACTACTCGCACTCGCCACCGCTCACGGACGACAACACGATGATCGGAGCGAGGAACGACACAGTGTCGGGGGGAACCAACAGGTGGTTCACCACGTCACGCAGCACGACCACTCCGGGCGTGTTCCGGGCAGCGGTGGGGTCAACGGGAGGGAGCTTGCACGTGAACTTGGGCCTGCCAGAACTTTATGTGGGTGGAACGGTGGGGGCTCTAAACCCGCTGGGCTTGATTCACTTTGCTCGCAAGGGCACCTTGTTCAGCACCCGGCGCCGGCTAGCGGCAGGCATTATAGACACGACGGATTTGACGACCTCAAACGTCAACGCAAACGCGACGATTCGAGACAACAAGCTGGGCGGTTTTCTCTTTTACAACGGCAACACAACCGGCAGCCTACTTGGGCCGGGTGGTATCCTGCACAACCAGCCTTCCTCTCTTTTCTATCTTGGCCGGGCCATTGGTACTACTGGCGCGGCAACGGATACTTTCTCTTTGATGCTTTTCAATCTGGCCATTGCAATGGGGGCTCCTTCAGTATGAACAATCGCGAACCATATCTTGCCGAAATTCGCTCACATCGTGGCAACCTTTTAGGTCAGCCAGAGCACACAGTGCAGAGCTACACGGCAGTCGCCAAGGCAGGCGTTGCGATGATCGAGCTTGATCTACACCTGACATCTGACGGCGTGCCGGTCTGCATCCACGATGCAACGGTGGATCGCACGACGAACGGAACAGGGACGGTGGTGGGCAAAACTCTGGCACAGATCAAGGCGCTGGACGCGGGCGTTGACTTTGGGCCATCGTATGCCGGGCAACAGGTGCCGACGCTGGTGGAGGCATTGCTTGCCATTAAACCGTATCGCGTGCGGGTCATGATCGAGCCAAAGGTGGGCGGCACAGAGATCGCCATGCTGAACGCGATGCAGCAGGCGGGATTTCCGCTGGAGCGGGTCACGCTCTTGGCCGGGCTGTTCTTCCCGTCGGTGACTGCCGCGACCATGCGGCCATACTTTCCAACGGTGCCGATCTACTGGATCGCGACCGGGCCGCCATCGGCGATTGGTGAGACCGCGCTTGTGGCTTTCAAAAACCAAGGCTACGACGGCATTTCAT
>CAIRDU010000503.1 GCA_903877395.1 uncultured Planctomycetaceae bacterium | reverse complement strand
GGCACGGTCGGCCTGCGCGGGCACCTCCAGCTTTTTTCGCAGCCTGTCGAGCCGCACGACCCATTCCTTCTGCGCCACAGTAGCGTGAGCCGTGCGCTCGATGAGTTCGATCTCTTGCACGGTGCGCCACGCACCGTTGAACCGCACAAGCCCTCGCTCGCCCATCAACTCCTGCTGGCTCTTCCGTGGTTCTCCCGTAGCGGTCCCCCCAGCAGCATCGTGCGCGATGACCGCTGCGCCAAAAGACATCACCCACACTGCCAAGCAGGCGGCCCACAGGGCTGGCGGATGTCGGGGTCGCAAACGCATAGCACACTCCAGAATCGACAATAGTCTATCGGTTGTATGAAAGGAAACCCCGTTTCCCACTTTTTCGTCCCGCCAACAGAGCCGGATAACGTCGCTCTGATCCCGCACTACAATCCGCCGGCTGCATCCTGAATCGCCGCCACATAAAACGAAAAAATCCGAAAGATTACCAGCACAATGAGGCCAGCCACGATTGCCCATACCATAAACCCAACCCCTTGAGCGGCAGCTTCAAAACCCACGCGGGCCTCGTCGTCACACTCTCCCGCAAGCCGGTCAAGCACCTCGGCGGTGCTGCCTGTCAGCTCGCCGATGTCCACGACCTCCAGCACTCGCTCTGGAAATTGCTGCGATTCCCGAAGCGATTCGGCAAGCGTGGCTCCCGACCGCAAATGTTTTTCGATTCGCTGCGGATCCAGCCTGATGCCCGGAGCCGCCGCCGAGGCCAGGCTGATGAGCCGGCCGATATCCAGCCCTGCGGCGCTTGCCAGCGAGGCCGCACGGCACCATGCCGCGGCCTCGTTGGCCCGCGATGCAGCACCGACGACGGGTATCCAATCCACAACGTGTCGCACGATGCCACGGTTGTGCCAACTGGCAATCGCCCGCTTGAATGCGAAACCCACTGCCAATGCGATGCCGACCAGACACAGCAGGTAGACAATCAGCCCTTTCACTCCCGACAATCCAATCCGCAACACATCCACTGGCCTATTATTGGCATCCCGAATGAAACCAGCCATTAGAATCATTCCGCCCACAACGGCAATCGCGGCGGCCAACTGAAACGCTGGCCAGACCAGACTGCCAACCAGAGCCCGCCCGGTTCGTACCGTACGTCGCAAGGCGGCAGCAAGCTGGCCGAGCGTTTCGGCTTCGTGTCCAGTCTGATCCCCCACGGCAACCATCGCACGCACCAACGGCGGGAATGTTGTGCCTGCCTCCTGCATTGATGCCGACAGGCTGGAGCCCTGTGCAAGCGACCGTGAGACTCTTTCCATGGCCGGCTGCCATGCGGCTGGCACTCGAGATATTTCGCTGGCCCATGCACGCCTCAGATCGATGCCCGCCGAAAGCCCAATGGACAGGCGGCCCAACACATCTGCTAGGAGTTGGAGCGGTATCTGCTTTGTAAAACGCATCGGCCCATCATTGCTCGAAAGCGACACCCACAAGCGATCACCCACCGTGCGACTTGACCGCATAACCTGAGCCTTTTTCCGGTTGGTTTCCCAGTTGGAAAACCTGCTGTTTTTGCCAGTGCTGTGCGATCGTCGACCGCATCGTGTAGGCAGGCAGGCTGTTTTTCAACGGGCTGCTAACACAGGGCCGCAGCATCTGGTAAAAATCGGCTGAGCATGCCATCGGCATCGGCCGGCCTGCCCGACTCCTCTGCCCAACCATAACCTCTCCTGTGTTGTTTTTTTCTTCTCCCTGTCCAGCACCGCTCTGCACGCTATCTCATGAAAGTTCAGGCCGCCCAGCCCGTTCGCGTTCACCCGCCAACTGTTGTCATCGTGGGCGTTGGCCTCATCGGAGGCTCGGTTGGGCTGGCCGTGCGATCCAGAATTCTATCTGGCCGGGTGATCGGCGTGGGACGTTCATCGGCCTCACTGGCAGAGGCAAAACGCTGTGGAGCCATCACGGAAACGTCCACCGATCTCTCTCGAGCCGCAGCGGAGGCCGACATCATTGTGGTGGCTACCGGCGTGGCTGCGATCCCCGAGTTGCTGGAGCAAATCGACAAGGCGGTACGGCCCGGCACGCTCATCACCGACGCCGGTAGTACGAAGGCCACGATCGTGGCCGCTTGGGAAAAACGCCGTCGCTGGCGGCGAGGCCGGTTTGTCGGTGGCCATCCGATTGCCGGCAGCCATCGTCGCGGGCCAGCAGCTGCCGCAGCCGATCTCTTCACGGGTCGCGTTACTGTGGTCACACCCTCCAAAAACACACCTGCCGCCGATGCTGAAGAAGTGGGCGGCTTCTGGGCATCGCTGGGTTCAACGGTATTCATGATGACGCCTCGCGAACACGATTTCATGCTTGCCGCAACCAGCCACGCCCCGCACGTGCTGGCCGCTGCCATTGCGGCCAGCACGCCACCAGAGTCGCGGCAGTTGACGGCTGGTGGCTGGCGCGACACCACCCGCATCGCTGCGGGCGATCCCAATCTGTGGGCCGACATCCTGCTCGACAACGTGACCGCTGTTGCCAAAGCACTCTCACGGATTGCCCGCAATGCTGAAAAAATACTCGAGGCGCTCGAGAAGAACGATCGAAAAAAACTCGTGTCGCTGCTGAAGCGAGCCAAGGAAGACCGCGATGCTGTGGGAAGTTGATGTTCATCTCGTGGATGCGGCTACCGATCACACCGCCCGGGCGATTGTGACCGGTGCGGCCGAGTTGGGAATCGCTGCGTGCACCCAGGCCCGAACAGCTGTTGGTTGGCTCATCGAAGGGGATCTCGCCCGCGCTGATGTGGAGCGACTTGCCTCCAGACTGCTGGCCGATCCGGTCACCCAATCCTTTGTAATTGCCGCAGTCGGCGAGAAGCAACTCCTGTCTGGGCCAGCCGAACTGCCGACTGTCATGCATGTGCTACCGCGAGCGGGCGTCACTGACCCTTCGGCCAAAAGCGCACAGGAGGCGATGGCCCTTCTTGGCTTGCAACCAACCCACGTGCGCAGCGTTCGTAAGTATTGGCTGCCTCCATTGGATGCGGCCGATACCGAGCGGTTGGCGTGGAAGTTGATTGCCAGCGAGGCCATTCATGATGTGGTGGTTGGGCCCCTGCAACTCACAACGCTGGCCGGAGGCCGAGAATGGATTTTTTCACAAACGTCTGTGCCGCTTGACGGCCTTGACGATGCCTCGCTTGAGCGTCTCAGCCGAACGCGATGCCTCGCACTTTCGGCCCGCGAACTCCAAGCCGTGCGAGACCATTTCCAATCCATCGGCCGAGACCCGTTTGAAATCGAACTGGAGACCATCGCACAAACCTGGAGCGAGCACTGCTGCCACAAGACGCTTGGCAGTCCGATTGACCATACGGGGCCCGACGGCGAGAGCCAGTACGACAACCTTCTCAAAGAGACAGTGTTTGCCGCCACACAAAAGGTACGAGAGTCGCTCGGCGCAAGCGACTGGTGCGTGAGCGTGTTTCGCGATAATTCTGGCGTCGTCCGTTTCGATGGTGACCACGACATCTGCGTGAAGGTGGAAACACACAATCACCCTTCCGCGATCGAACCCTATGGGGGCGCGGCAACTGGCTTGGGCGGCGTGATCAGGGATGTGCTTGGCACGGGACTCGGCGCCAAGCCCATTGCTAACCTCGATGTCTTCTGCGTTGGGCCGGAAGACACCCTCCTGGCTGATCTGCCTCCCGGTGTGATCCACCCGCGTCGACTGCTCTCGGGTGTGGTCGCGGGCGTACGGGACTACGGTAACCGCATGGGCATTCCCACGATTGCAGGTGCGGTTGTCTTTGATGCTGGCTACACCTGCAATCCGCTCGTCTTCTGTGGCACGGTC
>CAIRDU010000502.1 GCA_903877395.1 uncultured Planctomycetaceae bacterium | reverse complement strand
TTTTGAGCAGATTGAGCTGTCCGTAAAACTCCATCTGCTGCCAGTTGAAGTATTTCCAATCGAGGCCCGTGAGCAGCATGTCCCAGTGCCAGAACAGACCCTGATACGCCATGTTGTGGATTGTCATCACGCTGCGCGCGTGACTGAGCATCGGCGACGATTGGTAGAGCAGTTTTTGGTAGGCGGGCACGAGGCCTGTCTGCCAGTCGTGACAGTGGATGATGTCAAAAGGCCTGTCCTGACGAGCCGCCAACTCCAGCGCCGCACGCGAGAAAAAAATAAACCGTTCCGCATTGTCTGGATAGTCTTTGCCGCCGCCGTAGAGCGTGGGGCGGTCGAAACATTCGTCGTTGGCGATCAGAAACACGGTCGATTGCGAACCGGGTATTCGGCTGCGAAACACGCGTGCCAATACCTGCCGAGTGCCAATCGGCACCTCGAACGAAAGATCTGTCGGCTCGATTGAAAGCCCCTTTGAAAAAACTTCTTGATAGGCCGGAATCACCAGCGTGACATCGCACCCCAGTCGTGTCAGCGCGCCGGGCAGCGAGCCCACAACATCAGCCAGTCCGCCCGTCTTGGCGAAGGGAGTCGCTTCGCTGGCTACCATGAGGACTCGGAGCACTGACATGATGAGATTCTCGTAACCCGAGGATGTGTAAGGTGTCGGCCGATGCTGTCAGCGTGTCTCGCGCAATGTTTCAAGCCAGGCCACGAGATCCACGAGTTCGTCGGCCGATAGCGTGGCCACAAGATCGGCAGGCATGAGTGAAATGGGTTGCTTCACGAGTTCCTCGATACCCCCTCTTGGGATGGTCACGTCGATGCCATCGGCGGCCCTAATCACCACCTGCTCAGGCGATTGCGAGATCGACAAACCTGTGATGCTGCGGCCATCGGCAATCACGGCCGTCCATGTTTCGAAATTATGACTGATCGCGGCGTAAGGCGCAAGCATCGATTCGTACAGTGCCTCGCGCGAGAGCTTTGCTCCAATGCCGGAAAGATTTGGGCCGACGGCCTTCCCCTCGCTGCCAACAACATGGCACTTGGCACACGTGCCGACCCCTGCAAAGACTCCCTTACCCCGCTCGGCCTGCCCATTGCGTTTGAGAAGATCGGCCACGGGTGGGAGCTGTGCCCCTCCTTTGGCCTTGGGCATGGGCAGCACAGCGGCGGCCAACTGCCGCACGTCGCCCCAGGGCGATGCCGAGATCGCCACGGCGGCGGCCTGCGGCAAGCCGCCGGTGAGTGCGCCTGCTTTCGCCACCTCGACGAGCTTTTTTGCCCCTCCCTGCGTACGCGCCATGGCCCGCACGGCAGCCAGTCGCATGCTGTCTGGCGCGCTCGAATCGCAGAGCAATGCTTCGACATATTCCATGGCCTTTCCTTGCCCTCGGATGCCGCAGGCGATGAGGATTTTTTCGCTGTCTGGATCGGCTGCAGCCAACCGACGGCCGATCAGTTCGTGGCCGCCAAGTTCAATCGTCAGGCCAATCGCAGCCGAAGCAACCGCGTCGCTGGTGCCTACGTTGGCGCCTTGACTGATATCTTGCGCAACTACCAATTGAAGCAGTTCATCCACGTGATCCTTAAGCCCAAACCGTTTCACGATCTCGATATATTCAGCCGAATGACGCGTGGCCGCACAAAACTTGAGTGCCTCATCGATCCGCTTGGCCAATACGGGATCCGCTGCGTCGCGGCGATCCAGCCCCATCACAAGCTGCGGCAGGATCACTTGCAGTTTTTCTTCAGGCCAGGAAAGGTGCCTCAACAACAGCCGCATGACGTCTGGCACGCTGGCGGGGTCCTGAAAATCGAGTGCCCGCAACAACGCCAGCGACTCTGATGTGGTGAGAGCCGGATCGGCCAGCAGTTCGCCGATCAAAGCAGCCGACGACGCAGCGCGGCTCCGCCATACAATTTCGCGGCCCGCGGGCGACTTCCACTCGCTGCCAATGTGCGCCTGCCATGCGGCCAGCCGAGCGTCCCATTGGTTGCCCCCCTCCGAGCCGCGTTGCAAGCCACCGCGCAAGCCATCGGCGCCGATGCCCAAAGCTTCTAGTTCGTAGCGATCGCCCGCAGTATGCCTAGCAGCCAGGGTGGCCCACACCCGGTCCGCCCGTTGGCCCGTGAGGCCCCGCAGCGCAAGGGCCGCCTCGCGACGCACCGCCGGCGACGGATCACCGGCCAACTTCTCTACTACAAAAAACAAATCGCCCCGCACAGCGCGGCACAACCGAAGCGCCACCACTCGCAGAGAATCTTTCGGCGACCCGGCGAGCTTTGCAACCCATCGCTCAGCTTGCATCGGCAGCATGCCCGCGGCCCACGCTAGGCGGGCCTGCATGCGGTCGTCCGTTGCTTTTTCAAATGCTGCGGCCAGAAGAGGGGCCGCCTGTTCCGGCTGCTTTCGAATCGATTCAAGTGCCGTGGCCCGCGTGCACAAATTGGGACTCGCCAACGCCGCCACGGCTCCAGCTACAGAATCAAAATCGGCTGCCGGGATTTTGTACGCAGAAGCCTTGGGCGCAATCCTATAGATGCGGCCCTTTTGCGTGTCGGCCATACCGTGGCCTCCCACGCCGGGATCGTACCAATCGGCCACCATCAAAGAACCGTCCGGCGCTACGCAGACATCCGATGGGCGAAACCATTGGTCGGCAGCGCCATCGGCAATCGACTCGATTGTGGCTGCATAGCCGGCACCAGAGACTGTGACCGGATACCCTCGTACGACGTTCATCCCTGGCTCGCAGTGCACCAGTGCGCCGCGAAACCGTTCGGGCAAAAGGCTCCCTTCGTACACGCAAATTCCGGCCGGTGAGCCGGCACCTGTGAGCAGCAGATTTGGCACAACGCCCGGATCATTTTGATGCCAGTGGCGACGGGGGATCTCCGCTTCGAGGTTGGTGCGAGGCACCTGCCACCCTTGGCCGTTTCGCTCGTCCACATAACCGTAGTTGCCATACTCCATGACCCAGTTAATCCGCACGCCGCGGTTGCCGTCGTCGTCGTTGTCACTCTGCCACAGCGAGCCAAAAGAATCGACCGCTGTTTCATAATTGTTGCGGAAGTTGTGGCCGAGCACCTCGAAGTCACTCCCGTCGGGGCGGCAGCGAAACGCCATTCCCTGACGGTATGGCTTGCCCGAGTCATTCACTGTGTTGCCGGCAAGGTCTATCACGGGCTTGCCATCTTTGTCGTGTACCGAGTGACCGTTGTTTCCGAAGTTGAAATACCAACGCCCGTCGGGGCCAACCGAAAACGCATGCACAGAATGGTCGTGCTGCGGCTGACCTGTTTTTGTGAACAGAGATTCCTTGCGATCGGCCACGAGGTCGCCGTTGTCGTCGTGAAAAATAAAGACATTCGGCGCACATGACACAATCACTTTTCGCCCGGCCCCTTCACCAATCACGCAAATACCTAAGGCTGAGTTCACATCTAAACCCTGATAAAATACCGTCTGCTGATCGGCCCGACCGTCGCCATTTGTATCTTCAAGCACGAGGATTCGATCGCCTTCTTTGCGGGTCTGCTGCTTGTCGCGATAGTTCATCACTTCGCACACCCAGACGCGGCCCCGTGCATCCACATCGATATCTGAGGGGCTCGAGAGCATTGGCTCGCTGGCGAACAGTGTCGCGGTCATGTCGGCAGGTGTTTTGAGCGTTTCGGGGCCCTTGGCTGGCTCAACTGGGCCAGCCGCCACCGCCACACCGCACAGCAGCAGGAGCAAAAACCATACGCTCATGCCAGCCAGTGATACACGCATCGGATGTGTTGGGGATGCCATGAGCCAGAACTCTCCAAGCGGGAAATGGGATGTGCAAACAACTCGGGATGCCACAGGCGACTGACACGAGCCAGACTGTTGGAAAACTCCGCAAAGTCTCGGTCGATAGTATAGATTGAATTGCGACGGACACCTATGCTGGACGCTGGTTCTGCGGAACCCCCGTTGCCCCTTTCACTCGCCGATTTCGGCCGTTTGGGCTGGGGTGGTCTGGGAACCCTATGCTTGCCCATGCCCCAGAAATCAGCCTGCCGCCCGTTCGTGCTATCCACGCCATGAGTCTGCCATGAGCCCCCTGGTCAATCCCGCATCGCTGTTCTCGTTTCGGCTCTCGTGCCCTCGCCGAAAAACACTGTGGCCACCGGCGGCGTGGGATCTCGACATAAGCTGTCGACTGCCGTCGCTAGCTGCGGTGGCTGGCGTACCCGATCTCCTGGAGCTTTGGGTGGCATGGAACGAAGATGGATTGGCTGTGCGTGCCATTGCCCGCGGCATCGGCTCATCCCTGTGGTGCCAGCCGACGCGGCCGGAGGATAGCGATGGCGTGCACCTCTGGATTGCTACCCACCCCACCGGCGAGAGCCACCGCGCGGGCCGCTACTGCCGCAGGCTGGCACTCTTACCGACAGGTGGCGGCCTCCGCGCCGACAAGCCGCTTGCCGTTGCTGCGGTGATCCCACGCACCAGCGAAATACCCGCACCTCTCCCAGAGACAGCCATTTTGATTGAGAGCACGATCAACCCCGATGGCTGGCAAATCGATGCGCTGCTGACGGCTGCGGCGATGCCAGGATGGGATCCGCTGGAACTGCCCTGCTTGGGTTTCTTTGCTGCGCTGGTCGACCGTCGTCTGGGCCAGATTCCGAGCTATGCCCCGCCCGAATTTCCATGGACCAGCGACCCTACGACATGGGCCGAATTAAAACTCCTCTGAGCAAAAAGAACGGTAGCAAAATGGGTGAGCTACCGTACGCGTTCCGCGTCTCGTACATACTTGTGGCATTGCACGCACTTCATTGTCACCTCCATCCACGCCAATGCCGCGCCGTCGAGATTTTTAGCTTTTGCGGCGGTCCGCAAATTGTCGCACGACCGCCTAAATTCGGCACTTTGCCTCGCGTAGTCTTCCGTCTGGAGCACCTGCCAACTGGAGGCTTGGCTGGCGAGTGCTAAGTCGTGAGCCCCTCGCGAGATGAGGTCGTAGTCTTCCATCGCCAGACCTTCGAGGACATTTTGCGAATGAGCCAATTTGGCCCGCATGAAGACTGCCACTTGATCTGGCTGCGGGGCTCCATTCTGAGCCGCCGGCAGGGTTGTCAACCGCATGACAGCCGTCACTGCGACTCCAGCGACAATCGCCATCCATGACCAATGCGACCGCTGCGAAAAAGTGGAGCGATGAAGGAATGTGAGCATGTTTTTCCCTTTTTCGAACTGTGAAATTGTGTTTTGATCGAGTTCAACGAACTCGATCAGGGCAACGCAACCGGGGGCTCTGGCAGAGTTGAGTCTATCACACACCATCGCAACCGAATCCACTTGCCTACCTCGATAACCGTCACAGGCACGAGGGCCAAGCCAAACACGAGGAACCAGTTCGATCCCAAAGAAGTGCCCACTTCGAACACGGACTGAGCGTAGGGCAGCGTCACAACCGCGAACTGCAAGATCGCTGAGAGCAGGATCGCCAGCAGCAAGAGTGGATTGCTGAAGAACCCCAAGTGCACTGCGGTGAGCCTGTCGCTGCGTGAGCCGATCGCAAAAAAAAGCTGGGCAAAAGCGGCCACGCAAAATGTCATCGTTCGTGCATGCGGCAGCCGGTCGTCGTGCCCCTGCCACGTACCCGCAAACGCTGCCAGCGAGACGACAGCTATCAACGCTCCGTGCAGCAGGATCCTCAGGCCCGAACGCCGCGAGATCACTGGCTCGTGCGGAGGCCGAGGCCTGCGGTTCATGATATCGCGTTCTGGGGGTTCGAGGCCGAGCGTCAGTGCCGGAAAGCCGTCGGTCACAAGATTCAGCCACAGAATTTGAATCGCAGCCAACGGCGCGGGCCAACCGGCCAACGCGGCCACAAACATCAAGAGCACCTCGCCGGCATTGCACGCGAGCAGATAGTGCACGAACTTTTGAATGTTATCGTAAATACCACGCCCCTCCTCGATGGCGGCCACAATCGACGCGAAGTTGTCATCGGTGAGCACCATGTCAGAGGCCTCTTGGGTGACGGCAGTGCCCGTGAGCCCCATCGCGATCCCGATATCCGCTGCCTTGATGGCCGGAGCGTCGTTGACTCCGTCGCCTGTCATAGCCACCACATCCCCATGATGCTGCAAGGCTTTCACTACGCGGAGTTTGTGCTCGGCAGACACTCTCGCATAGACGGCCATTCCCTCCACTGTCGCGGCAAGGCGATCCTCCGACATCCGATCCAGTTCGGCTCCTGTAACAACGCAACCCGTTGCGTCTGTTATGCCCAATTCTCTCGCAATGGCCAGTGCCGTTGCTGGGTGGTCGCCAGTGATCATGACGGGGCGAATCCCGGACGTCCGGCACTTTCGTACCGCTTCCTTCGCCTCATCCCGCGGCGGATCAATCATCCCCACCAACCCCACGTGGATGAGGTCGCATTCTTCGAGAGATGGTTGTCCACCCGGTGGATCCATTGCTGGTAATTCACGCCACGCCAGCGATAGTACTCGCAGTGCGCGATTGGCCATTGCCGCACTCGCGGCGAGCAACTCCGTGCGACGTTCGTCGCTCATGGGCGCAATCCGACCGTCACGCTGTTCAGCGATGCACCGTGCGAGCATCGCCTCCGGGGCACCTTTCGTAAACATGATTCGCACGCCGTCCAGACGTCGCACGACAACGCTCATCCGCTTCCGCTCCGAGTCGAATGGGATCTCGAAGACCATCGGCTCAGCCGCATCGCCGGCAGCAATGCCGGCTTTCATCGCGGCCACGATCAGCGCACCCTCTGTGGGATCGCCGATTACTTTCCATTCGCCGTCATTGGTTGGCTGCACCGTGGCGTTATTGCAACGCGTGGCGATCGTGAGCAAGAGGCTGAGATCGGGGTCGGATTTCGCATGCATGGGTGATGCCCCGATATCGAGGCGGTTCCCGTCGAGTGCCGATTCGAATTCTGGCAACCTGAAAAAGTCGCCATGGGGTGCGTACCCACCGCCGGTGACACGGTAGCAGGCCGTTGCTGTCACGATCTCCCGAACGGTCATCTCATTTCGAGTGAGCGTGCCGGTCTTGTCGGAGCAGATTACCGTCACCGATCCAAGAGTCTCGACGCTCGGCAACCGGCGAACCAGTGCATTGCGGGCCGCCATCCGTTGCACGCCGATTGCCAGCACAAGCGTGACAACCGCTGGCAATCCTTCCGGCACGGCCGCCACGGCCAGACTCACAGCCCGCAGCAGCACCTCAAACACGTCCCCGCCCCGCAACAGGTCCAACAGGAAAATGACGCCTACGACCACGAGGCACACGCCAATCAGAAGCCGTCCGAGTTCTGCAAGCCGCCGTTGCAACGGCGTAGTCTCCGGTTCGGACCGCTCCAAGAGGATCGCGATCCGGCCCAGTTCCGTCGTCATCCCAGTGGACACAACGATTGCGACACCGCGACCGGCGGCAACAACCGTGCCAGCGTGCACGATGGATCGCCGGTCGCCGAGCGGCGTGTCAACCGCCAGCAGCGTTGCCCCGGCGTCCTTTACCACGGGCACCGACTCGCCAGTGAGCGCCGATTCCTGCACGTGCATTGCGTACGCTTCGATGAGCCTTGCGTCTGCCGGCACATTGTCGCCAGCCTCCAACTCAATCCGGTCGCCGACCACGAGTTTTTCGGCAGGCAAGGAATGCGTCTCCCCATTCCGCACCACCCTCGCCATCGGTGCCGAAAGCCGCTGCAGCGCAGCCAAGGCCTTGATCGCGCGTTCCTCTTGCAGAAAACCAATGATCGTGTTGACCAGCACAATCGCAACAATGACCGCCGCATCAGCCCACTCGCCCATGAAGCCCGAGATCACCGTGGCTCCCAGCAGAATCCAAATCACGAGTTCCTGAAATTGCCGTAGTAACCTGCGCCATAGGGGCACTGCCGGCGACTCTCGCAGCGTATTCGCGCCCCAAGCAGCAAGCCGCGCGGCCGCTTCGGCCGTGGACAGCCCACGCACACCATCGGTGTGCAGCCTCGCGATGACGTCACTGGCAGCGAGGCTGTGCCATGGCGTAACGTCATATCCCACATCGCTTTCACTGCTTTTACTGCACATGCGACTGGCTGGCTGCGGCCTTCTTTCTTTCTGCGGGAGCCATATAAAAATCTTCCTCAATTCGACGATCGATCTCGCCATCTAATTCTCGCATTGTGGCAGCATGCTCTGGCCGATCGGCTAGGTTCGTGAGTTCGTGGGAGTCCGCATCGTGATCATAGAGTTGCTGGCCCGCTTTGCCGCCGTCCCAGCGGGTGTACCGCCAGCGTTTGGTTCTCATGCTCATGCCGTGCATGCCGTGCCGCCCATTCATGGTCACCTCCGTCAATGCGGGACGGTCATCGAATCGCAGCGACGCATCATCTGGTGTTTTGTTCGAATCCGGTGCACGAAGGAGGTCCGCAAGGCTCCGCCCATCGGCACCCTTTGGCACCGGCACGCCCGCGAGATCGCAGAGCGTCGGCATGAGGTCAACCAGTTCTACGGTGTGCTTCACTGCGACTCCTGCCCGTCCACCAGGCGTCGCAATGATCAGCGGCACGCGGGCGCTCTCCTCAAAGAGGCTCATCTTCTGCCACAGTCCATGCTCGCCTAAGTGATAGCCGTGATCGCTGGTAAATACGATGAACGTGTTGTCGCGAAGCCCGAGCTTTTCGAGCGAGTCCAGCACGATCCCCACCTGCGCATCCACAAACGACACGCTTGCGTAATAGGCCTGCACCGCCTCTTTGCCCAGTTCTCCGGTGAGCCGATTCTGTTCTGGCATCCGGCCGACCAGTGCGGCCCGCGGCACGTGTGTATCGTGATCGGGTGGCACTGTCGGCAACTGCACGCCATCGAGTGGATGCTTCTGAAACCACGGCTTGGGCGCAACGTACGGCGTGTGAGGCCGGTAGAAACCAACTGCTAGGAAAAATGGGGTGGCATCGCGAGCGAATTGCTCCAGTCGCTCCACAGCCTTGGCCGCACCGATGCCGTCAGTCTGCTCCGCATCGGTGCCATCGGCAGCCAGCCAACTCACCGTTCCACCAAATGCGCCTGGCTTCAACGAAAAAATCTTTGACTGGTCGGCCACGTCCCTGCCCTTGGGGTTGAAGACGGCGTTCCAACTGGGCGGATCGTCCATCCCGTTGGTGCCAATCTGATCCGGTACGTTGTAATGGTAGAGCT
>CAIRDU010000501.1 GCA_903877395.1 uncultured Planctomycetaceae bacterium | reverse complement strand
CGGCGCAGGTGGTTGATTCCGAGCAGCAAAGAGAGTCGCTCGTCCAGAGCCAGCAGCAACTCGCCGCCAGTCACGAGCAGTCTTTGGCAACGCTTGGCCGATTGAGCAATCTGCTCGACTCTCTGGCAAATCAGGTCGCCAGCAGTTCCAGCGAAATGGCGCAGATAGCCGGGATCGTCGGGCCTGCGGCCGCGTTGCCGCCGGCATCCGTCTGGCTGCACGACTCACACGCCATGCACCCACTCGTGGGCATTGTCGAAGCGAAGGCCTCAGCCCTTTCGGCGCAGCTTCGCATCAGCGAAGACCTGATTGGTCAGCTCAAGAAACAGGCCGCCAAAGGGAGCAAGACATTCCTCAACCGCATGGAGCAGGAGAGCCGGCGGTTGTATGGGCAAGCTTGCACCGTGCTCAAAAAAGTCGAACGCGAAATCCGACGGGCCAAACAAAAGGTATCCGCTTTAATCACATGAATCGAATGATTCAAAGGGGTTAGGACTCTTTGTTTTATCCGCCCCGCCCCGCGCTGTGGCCCGGCATCGGCCCCTTGCGAGTCAAAGCATTCGTTTGAGGGCGACCCTACCTCACCGATCCTGCGACAATTGCTGGGCATGTCGCGCGAGTTCTCAAGCCTGGGGGAACGCTCTTTGCTGCCATGGGGGGCGCCTCCTTGTCCTTTAGACGCAGGCTTGGTACTCAAAGAAACGCTCACCGTGCGCGGCCTCCATAGTTCCCGACAAGGAAATTGTGTGGTTTGTTTTTGTGCGAAACTCCACGCTCTAGCCGGTCGCGGGGCGGTTCACGAGGGCCTGCAAGGCAGCGGGCAATCGATCCCAGAGCCAAGAATGCGACTCAATGAGCCGCACGATATCGGTGAAATCTTTTGCCTGCTGGCTCTGCCGCCCCGACGGCTCCGACCAAGCCTTTATCTTGCCCGCGAGCGTGTCGTCGATCGAGGCCACACGCATCAGGATGCCATGCACGTCGGCAGCGACGGCGCGTAGAACTGCCTGGCATTCATCATGTTTGCTCGTAAGAGGCCCGAATTCTTTGCGAAATATGGCTACCGACGCTCAAGGGAAAACTCTTCAAGCCCTTCTCTCTAGTTATGCCACACTTCTCTCCCGTGCCACATCATACCACCTGCCGTCGATGCACCGTACTGCTTCTTCTCACACGCGCGAACAGAGCTCTTCGTTCTCGGAGTACGTGCCGAAAAACAGTCGTGGAACTTCGGAATGGGTTACACGGCTAAAAAAGTGCCGGTGTTTGCGTTGTCAGGGTAAATGCTTGGCCGACTATGTGCTCATACTCTCGCCCACCAGCATCACAAATCCTTCACGCGCCGCTTTTGCAGCGCTACGAAAAAAGTCGAAGTTGGCGAACCCACCACCGAGTTGAATAAAGCGTTCGTTGAAGCCGCCCATTTCCATAAAAACGGAAGTCCTCATGAAACAAAAATTGGTTTCGGCTCGCATCTTCAACACGCCATGAGCCGCAGCGTCCCTCCCCTCGCAAAGAGTGCATCTCTTAAACAGGCGATAGCCATTGACCTGCCCCACTTTTATCTGTCGGCGGGCTGCGGCGTTCCTTTGAACCCCACCAGTTATTGAAAATTGGCGGTAGACATTGTATTTTTGTCCTCAAGCGGGAAGCTTGTACTTATGCCGACAACAGATCTCGTTCATTTTGCGAACCGGTGTCTATACAATGGAACGGCGAAGAGAACTTGACGGTCTACGTGGCTTAGCCGCGTTTATCGTGCTCGTTTCGCATGTCAGCAATCGAACAGGGCTTTGGGGCAACCTGCTTGGTCATGGTGGAGGGAGGATCGGCGTAATGATCTTCTTTTGCCTCAGCGGCTACCT
>CAIRDU010000500.1 GCA_903877395.1 uncultured Planctomycetaceae bacterium | reverse complement strand
TGTCTGCCAGCCGATCGCTGTACGATCATGTGCGATACGCGAGTGGCCTCCATCGGGATCAATGGCGGCCACGTGCGCATCACGATCGATTGCTCGTCGCAACGTTTTGGCAGTCAGCCACTGTTGTGCTCGCTCGAAAGCATTGAGGCTGCCGCTGCGATCGTGACGTGCCCGGTGCCGCAGTCGCTTGCTTGCATGGCGGCGGGCGGGCTCCTAGAACCAGGCGGGGGCATCGACGACACGGCCATGCGATTGCTGGCCGGTGTTTCCTATGATCCGTGCTTCGCGTTGATCGTTGTGCTGGACAAGCCAAGCCGCGTACCGGCCCCAGGTGCGATTCAGTTTGATTCGGGTCCTATTGCATGGATCGGCGACAATCAGCAGAAAGGGATCTCGCCCGTGCCGGCACTTACAGTCCATGCCTCAGCAGCCTGGAGCCGTGAGCACTTCGACGTCCCGCAGGATGAAGTGGCCCGACTCCTATTGGGTGCGGCCAGTCCCTGGATTGACGGCCCACTCGAGACATCAGTCATTGAGCGATCGATGCAACGCTGGAAATATTCGCAACCCAGGACGATCATCCCCGCGCCCATGGTCGCTGCGACAACACAGCCCCCGATTGTCTGCTGCGGCGATGCCTTCGGCGGCCCGAGGGTGGAAGGTGCCGCTTCGAGTGGCGTGGCGGCTGCCACATGGATGCTGCGAGTGCTCAAAAGCCAACTGACAGACCGACAGAGATGAAACAGGGAGTGTGCTGGCGATGAGCGAAGCAGTTGACTGCATCGTGGTGGGTGCCGGATTGGCCGGGTTGGCGTGCGCGCACGCGCTTGAGCGAGCGGGGAAGCGTGTGTGGGTGGTTGAGGCGGCAGACCGCGTGGGCGGCCGCGTAGCGACCGACTCAGTCGAAGGATTTCGTGTGGATCGGGGATTTCAGGTCTACCTCGATGCCTACCCAGAAGGCCGTCGGCAGCTTGATCTGGCCAGATTGCAACTCGGCTGCTTTGAGGCTGGGGCATTGGTGGCCGTCAACGGACGATTGCAACGCGTGAGTGATCCCTGGCGGCAGCCGCTGGCTGCGATAGGCTCGCTGGTTACTGGCAGTGTGGGTTTGGCCGATGCGGTGCGCACAGCACGCTTGCGGAGCGATGTTCTAGCCGCGTTTCGTAGCGGCCATGCGGATCCCAACGGTGCCACTGATGCAGTCGGAGCACAAGGCGAACAATCTACCCGCGAAATGTTGGCTGCACGAGGGTTTTCTACGAGGTTCGTTCGGGAGTTTCTCTCGCCATTTTTTGGCGGCGTGTTTTTAGAACGCCAGTTAAAGACATCTGCCAGAGTCTTTGACTTCACTTTTGCAATGTTTGCTCTGGGGCGGGCCTGTTTGCCACGCGGTGGAATGGATGCAATCCCCAACCAGATGGCAGCCACACTGGCCGCCGGCACAGTAAGGCTCCAGTGTGCCGTGTCGCAGGTGGCACCTGGCCGTGTGGGGTTGGCCGATGGCCGTTGGCTGGAAGCAAACGATGTAGTTGTAGCGACGGAGGCATCCGCCGCGGCTCGGCTCGTGCCGGAGTCACTCCGCGGCAAGTGGTCTTTGCGAAAAAACAAGTCAACGCGACTGGTCGCATTTGCAGCAGAAAGATCGCCGCTGCGCAGCCCGATTCTGCTGGTCAACGCTGATGAGTGCGGCCCGATCGACAATGTGTCGGTGCCATCCGACGTGGTCGGCGGCTATGCGCCACCCGGAGCCTCGCTGGTGACCGTATCGGTAAGGCAGGGTTTTCGCAGTGCCGACGCCGATCTGCCAACCGCCATTCAGCAGCAGGCCAGCGTGTGGTTTGGGGCAGCGGTGTTTCGATGGAAGCACCTCTCGACAGTATGCATCGAGCAGGCGTTACCCGATGAATCTCCAGTGGCACGCCGAGTGCGGGCGAGTGGCCCGCAACTGGCAGCCGGTTTGTTTCTCTGTGGCGATCACTGCACCAGCGCTTCCATCAATGGATCGCTGGTCAGCGGTCGGCTTTGTGCCGAGGCAGTGCTCGAGCAAGACGCCTCATAGCAGTGGGGCACAGCTTGCATCGTGTGCCGTTTTCACCGGATGTAGAACCCGAGTGGCCTTCATGCATCCCTTGATTTTTCAAGCCACTTTCTCGACGTGTTCAATCGTCATCCTCCCAGAAGCGAGGTCTTTGGATACACTTGAACCACACTCCCTTGCGTAGAGAACTCGGGTAGAGAGACAGGCATTTGTAAAAAAGAAAGCAAGAGACTGCGCATGAGCGTCGGTCGTTCGATCCTGGGTTGGGTCATTCCGCCAGCCATTGCGGCGCTGGCGATAGGTCTCTTCATGTCTATGGGGAGCCCTCCACCGCCGGATCGCAGGGTGGCCGCAGTGGCTGCTTCGGTGTCCGTTCGCTCTGTAGCGGTGGAAAAAGTGGGCGGCCGGATAGAGATCGACTCGGATGGAGTAGTGGTGCCGATTCGAGAGTTTACGCTGGCCGCAGAGGTGCCTGGCCGAGTGCTTCGCAGATCGGATGCCTGTCAGGCAGGTAAATTCGTCAAGGCCGGGACGGTGCTCTTTGAAATCGATCCTCGCGACTACGAACTAGACGTCGCGAGACTCAAAGGGGAATTCAACCAGGCCGTTCTCAACATTGAAGAAATCGACGAAGAACTTGCTCAGAACCTCGAGTCAACCGGCTTTTCTGAGCGTCAGGTGGAGCTTGCACGGCGGGATGTCAAGCGATTGGAGGGTCTCAAGAATGATCGCTTCGTAACGGAGTCGGAACACGACCGCTCGTTGCGAGATGAATTGACAGCAAACAATGCGATGACGACGCTGCAGGGGCAACGCCGCGTGTTCATCAAGCGTCGCAGTCGCTTAGTGGAATCGCAGGGCCTTGCCGCAACGATGCTTGAGCGAGCGGAATTGGATCTTTCCCGTACACGGGTCATCGCGCCTGCCGACGGAGTTGTTGTCGATGATAAGGTGGAGCAGGATTCTTTTGTGACAAAGGGCACCCCGCTGGTCACTCTCGAGGACACCAGTGCAGCGGAAGTGAAGATGAGCCTGCGGATGGATGAGGTGGCCAGCATCTGGGGTGGTCGGGCCGTGGGGTCGGGTACGCCTGGCGGCGCCTATGACATTCCCAGCACCTCGGCTTCGGTCGTCTACACGCTTGGTTCTCGCTCGTACCGCTGGGAGGGACTGCTTTCCCGACAAGAGGGCCGCGGACTCGACGAAAAAACTCGCACCTTGCCCTGCCGCGTGCTGGTGAGCGAGCCGATGGCCGTGCAGGCGATCGATCGGTATGGCGATGTGTTGGCAAACTTGCCACCCGAGGCGCCGCGTTCGCTGCTTCGCGGGATGTTTGTGAAGGTGCGAGTGCATGTAGACACGCCGATGGATCTGGTTTCGATTCCAGAAGATGCGCAGCGGCCGTCGGGCGAGGTGTGGGTCATGCGGAAAGGCACGCTGGTGATTCTGCGACCGCATGCCCGGCAGGTATCGGGCGGCCGCACGCTGTTTGAGTCGGCAGAATCGGGACTCCTGCCAGACGATCGCGTGGTGACGAGCCAGATATCAAATCCACGAGAGGGAATGGCTCTGGCAGAGGATTCGCGCTGATGCGGAGCATTGTTTTATGGACAGTTCGCAACATGCCAGCCATGAATACGCTGGTGATCGCGGTGCTGCTGCTTGGTGCGTGGTGCTTTGCGTCGATGCGACGAGAGGTGTTTCCCGAGTTTGAACTGGAAATCGTGCTGGTCAGCGTGCCCTATCCTGGGGCAACCCCCGAGGAGGTCGAGGAGGGAATCTGCCAAAAAATTGAAGAGTCGTGTCGGAGTGTTGCCAGCATTAAAAAGCTGACAAGCGTGGCGCAGGAGGGCATGGGTTTTTGCGTTTTCGAGCTGGCGCCAAGCGTCAAGAACGTTCAGAAAGTGCTGGGGGAAATCCGCTCGCAGGTTGAGCGAATTCCAAGCTTTCCAGAATTGGCCGAGGATCCAAAGATCGAGCAAGTCACGCTCCGTCAACCGGCGATTCGCGTGGGTGTGCTTGCCCCGATACAGCCCGACGGCCGAGAGATTTCTGAGGCTGAACTGCGTGATGTGACCGAGCGGATCCGAGACGATTTGCTCTCTCTACCGACGGTGTCGGCAGCGAATATCATCGGCGCCAAAGACTATGAAATTGACGTTGAAATCTCAGAAGATACGCTTCGCAAACACGGCCTGAGCCTGAAAGCCGTGGCCGATATCATCCGTCGGGAAAATTTAGAACTGCCCGGCGGCACGATTCGCAGCGATGGGGGTGAGATTCTGCTGCGGGGTAAGAATAAGAAATATGTTGGCGAGGACATCGCCAAACTGCCCTTGGTCACGCTCCCAGACGGTTTGGTGCTGACAGTGGGTGATTTGGGGGTAGTGCGAGACGAGTTTGCCGATGTCGCTGCCACGAACCGGATCAACGGCCGGCAGGGGATGGTTGTGTCGGTCGATCGCAGTTCCGACGAAGACCTGTTGGCAATGGTGGCCGATGTGAAGCGGTATGTTGGCAGCACAAAGCTTCCGGAGGGCTTTGATCTTGTGACGTGGGCCGATCAGTCGGTGGACGTGCGGGACCGCCTCGAAATGCTCATCGAAAACGGCCTGCAAGGGCTCGCGGTGGTGTTTGTGATGCTGGCTTTATTCTTCGATCTGAAGATTGCGTTTTGGGTATCCATGGGGATTCCGTTCTCGATGCTCGGCACCGGGGCGCTCATGTTCTCAACCGACCAGACGCTCAACATGCTTTCGATGTTTGCGTTTCTGATGGCGATCGGCATTGTGGTGGACGATGCGATCGTCGTGAGCGACAACGTCGAGCGGCACCGTCGCATGGGAAAGAGCCTCGAACAGTCGGCAATCGACGGTACGGTGGAGGTGATTCCCAGTGTGATTTCCAGCGTGTTGACGACTGTGATCACATTTTTGCCTCTGTTGTTTGTGTCGGGAGTAATGGGGAAGTTTATCGAAGTGATGCCGTTTGCCTTTATTAGCACGCTGCTTGTCTCGTTAGCCGAGGCGCTCCTAGTACTGCCAGGGCATTTGGCGCATGAAAAAAACATCGTCTTTACGATCTTTGGCATCGTGCTCTATCCGCTGAGGGTGCTGCTGCCAGCGATTGGGTGGCTACAAAGGGGCTGCGATCGTGGCCTCAAGTGGTTTGTCAAGATGGTCTACGCCCCCGTGCTTGATGTTGCGCTCGATAACCGGCTCACGGTGCTCACCGTGGCGTGTGGCATGCTGCTACTGGCCTTCGGGATTGTGCGGAGCGGGATCACTCCCTTTGCGCTATTTCCGAAGCTGGATGCAAACCGTCTGCAGGCAAAGGTCGTTTTTGCCGACGGCACGCCAGCGATCGTGACCGACGAGGCAACCGCTCGGATTGAGCAGGCCGCTTTCGATACGGCTAAAAAGTTTTCAAAGCCCGATGCGCCGATTGTGAAACTGGTTCACCGGGCCGTTGGCCAGATCTCGAGCCCGGGAGCCCTCGGGCCAGAGGCTCGCACCAGCGGCAGCCACGTTGGTGCCGTGAGCGTGGAGTTGGTTGACGCAGCCCATCGGAGCATCAAAAGCGATCGCTTTCTAAGCGAATGGCGGCAAGCGGCGGGGGAATTTGCCGGGACGGAAAGCCTGATATACGGGACCGAAAATATTGGGCCCGGAGGCAAGGTGATCGAGTTCAAGCTGCTGGCGCCCACGCACCCCGAAGGAATTCGCCAACTCGATGCGGCCGTCGAGCAAAGCAAGGCATGGCTGGCTCAGTATCCAGGTGTGATTGATATCGATGACGACTCGCGGCCAGGCAAGTGGGAATACCAAATCAAGATTGATCCCCGAGCCGAGGCGATGGGGGTGTCGCTGTCGGAGGTTGCCGCTACGATCCGCGCTAGCTACTACGGCGAGGAGGTGATGCGGCTCCAACGAGGTCGCCACGAGGTGAAGCTCATGGTGCGCTATCCGCGAAGCCAGCGGCGTAGTTTTGCAACGCTGGATGACATTCGCATCACGGGGCTTGACGGCGTGCAACGACCGATTGGCGAGTTGGCAAAAATCTCCGTGGTGCGAGGGTATTCCGAGATCAACCGGTTGGGCCAAAAGCGGTCGATCACCGTGATCGCCGATATCGACCAGGCTCAAACATCGCTGACGAGTTCACAGGTGACAGCCGATCTGGAAAAGCGATTCATACCCGATCTGTTGCGGGAATTTCCGCTGGTGAGAGTGAAGTGGGAAGGCGAGCAGGAGCAAACAAACGAGTCGCTGCACAGCCTAGGCATCGGCTTTATCGTGGCTGTTTTCGCGATGTTCGTGCTCTTGACGATGGAGTTTAAGTCGTACTTCCAGCCGATGTTGATACTGGCGATCATTCCCTTTGGCTGTGCCGGTGCCGTGTTTGGCCATGCCGTCATGGGGATGCCCCTGACAATCTTCAGCATGTTTGGCTTAGTGGCGTTGGCTGGTGTGGTTGTGAACGACTCGATCGTGCTGATCGATTTTATCAACTCCAGAGTCAAGGAAGGGCGGCCGCTTCGGTTGGCTTTGCGCGAGGCCGGCTGCCTGCGATTTCGGCCAGTGTTTCTCACCAGCATTACAACGATTGGTGGGCTCATGCCAATTCTGCTGGAACAGAGCTTTCAGGCGCAGTTACTCATTCCGATGGCCACATCACTTGTGTTTGGGCTCGCCACGACAACATTGCTTGTGTTGCTGCTCGTGCCGGTAATGTATTCATTTTTCGGCACGTCGGCCTGCGAGCAAGTCGGCGAGGAGTTTGTAGGCGGCCTGTCTCCAAGTGCCGTGGATCCAGATGCGGCCGAGTCGGACTGGCTCCCCGAGCATTTACGAGCCGATCAGGTTCCCGTTGGGCGTCCGTCTAGGCTGTAAGAGTTTGTCGATCGACCGACTTGCCCGACAGGGCCGGGCGAGAATGATTTGTCTGCTTTGCCATGCAGCTAGGGCCGACCATTTCCCGAAAAGGCCGCTGCGGCTTCGGCGAGTTTATTTAGCCGTGTTGAATAGGAAGTGGCAGATGTCGCCATCCTGCATCACGTAGGCCTTGCCTTCCACGCGGAGCTTGCCGGCTGCGCGGATGTCTTTCTCGGTTTTATAGGTTTCAAGATCATCGAGCGAGTAGATTTCAGCGCGGATAAAACCCTTCTCAAAGTCTGTGTGGATCACGCCGGCAGCTTGCGGTGCGGTGGCTCCCACGGGAACCGTCCATGCTCGCACCTCGGTTTCACCGGCTGTAAAATAGCTTTGAAGCCCCAGCGAGCGGTAGGATGCCCGTGCTAGCAAAGAGAGCGCCGGTTCGGTCAGGCCGGCACCGGCCAGCATGTCGGCTCGATCGGCCTCATCGAGTTCGGCAATCTCAGCCTCCAGTTTGGCACACACCGGCACGACCGACGCACCAGCCTTGGCGGCTTCCGCACGCACCTGCTGGACCAGCGGTCCTTTACCCTCGAGATCTGCTTCGTCGACGTTGGCGACGTACAAAATCGGCTTCGCGGTGAGCAGGCCATACTCCTTGACAGCGTCGCGTTCGGCTTCGTCCATTGACAGCGTGCGGAGCGGTTGCTGCGAGTTGAGGTGGGTCATGCACTTGCGAATTACTTCGACGCGTTGCTTGGCTTCCTTGTCGCCGCTCTTGGCCGTGCGCTCCGCTTTGGAG
>CAIRDU010000499.1 GCA_903877395.1 uncultured Planctomycetaceae bacterium | reverse complement strand
GTGCCGCAACCGATGTCGAGCACGCGGCAACGGCGGCCGTTCGGCAAACGTGTGATGGCTTCTTCCGCTTCCAGAAACGCCCGCTGCGGGCGGCCGATATCCCACGGCACTCGCGGGGCGGCATAATAAGCTTCAAATCGCTCGCGCGGGGGCATCAAAGGATCGTGCGACATCGTGCGGTACTCCTACTTATTTCACGCTCACTCTTCACGCATCCACTCTACTGCAACGCCGCGTTTTCTGTCGGCACAGCCCCACGGCGAGCTATTACTGTGTCGGCAGAGGCACGATATTCTCTCCCTTGCGATGGCCCAATCACTGGCATGCGGTCGCATCGATGTCGCAGGAAGTCGTGTGCGCTGAACCGTCACCCATTTTCGTGATCCATCTGCATGCATGCGATCCGCCGAATCGGCTTCCAAAACATGAACTGCTTGAATTGCTATCAACCTGTGAGCTCATGGCGGCAAACCGAATCAAACGTCTTGGCTGGACACAAGATGCTGCCGCGAAACACAACGCCAGTGGCCTTGTCATTGCCGCTGGAGTCACCGCCTGCAGGCCCTAGCATCGCTAGGATGCTGAACTCGGTGGCCGAGGATCCCACCCACTTGCGAGATCATGGCTAACGACACCGCATCCCCACCGTTGGCCGTAGAGTCGCTGCGGCCGGCCAGCGTTGGTGGATCGATATTCACAGAGCCAACGACTGAAGATGTCACCGCCGTCGAGACACCCCGAGTGGGACGGGCAAACACGCCCACGTCCACAACCAAATGACGAGTACGGCATGCCCGATGGCGAGATGACAGGCCAGACCCCAAATGACTCACGGAAAATTTCCTCACAGAAGCCAAAAACGTCCGAAATCGAATGCCGTGAGTGAGTCGCGGGCTACTAGGATCGCATCGACTCGAGCGATTTGAAGCCTTTGGTCACCTTACCGGTGCGGCCGTTGACTAAAACATCGATCGCGCCAGTCTCCACGCGGTAGAGCCAACCGTGGATGCGGGGGAGCGAGCCCTTTTCGTGCATGTTTTTAATCAGAGCCAGGCTCTGTAAGTGCTTGATCTGAAGCTTCACGTTTTCGGCGGCAAGCACTTCCAACTTTTGCTCGCGAGAGAGCTTGTGTTTTTGGGCGATTTCATCTGTGATCACCTTGGCTCCCGAAGCGATGCAGAGCCAGTCGGCGATATAATTTTCGTGCACTCCATCCTCGATCGCAGCAATGCCGCCGCAGCGGGTGTGGCCGCAGACGACGATGTCTTCGATTTTCAAGTGCACGATGCCGTATTCAAGAATCGATGAAATATTGACATCGTTGAAGGCCACGATATTGGCCACATTGCGGTGGACAAACATCGTTCCCGGCCGCGAACCTGTAATCACGTCCTCGCTGACGCGGGAATCAGAGCAGCCAATCCAGAGCACTTTGGGCGACTGCCGAGCCGCGATGGTGCGGTAGTACTTTTCGTTTGGCTTAAATTCACCGGCAACAAACTTTGCGTTGCCTTGCAGTAATTTATTAATCACGCAGCGATTCCTCTTCATGGCGGCAGAAGCAAGATGCACTCGATACACTCGGGCCTGCTGGCGGCAATCTGCGGCCAGCAGGAGTAGACTACCCACGAACTGCGGTGAGTCTAGCCTGCTTTTTTTGCTCTTGCCCGACACCCTCACCACACGCCACTCTTGAGACTGTTTTTTGACTGAAATACAGGCCAGCTGCCGAGTGACTCCCGTGCCCACCCACCGGATGCCATCTATCGAAGCCCCCTGCCTTGCGAACTGCTGATAAACCGACAGACATCATCATGGATTTTACATCATTGCTCACTCACTGGCAGGCCATCCTGACGGCCGCCGTTCTATGCGTCACGCTTGGAATGCTGCTTTTTGTTCAGCGGGCTCCCGATATGGTGATGATCGGCGGCGTCGTGGTACTCCTAGCAGCAGGTGTGCTGACGCCAGAGGAGGCCCTGAAGGGCATGAGCAACGAGGGGATGCTCACCGTCGCTGCGCTGTTTGTCGTGGCTGCGGCCATAGAACGTACAGGCGCATTGGCAACGCTCGTCGACCGGGGGCTAGGCCGCCCTCCGTCGCTAGCCTCAGCGCAGCTGCGCACGATGGTGGCTCCCGCAGCGCTCTCGGCCTTCATGAACAACACACCCGTAGTGGCTTTAATGGTGCCGGCTATTCGCGACTGGGCAAAAAAACATCGCTTGAGCGTTTCGAAATTGCTCATGCCGATGAATGCCGCCGTGGTACTCGGGGGCTTGTGCACGCTCATCGGCACGAGCACCAATGTTGTGGTCAGCGGCCTAGTGGCCGCGAAGCGGGGGCATCCGCTGGGCATGTTCGACATTACATGGCTGGGCGTGCCGCTATTAGTCGCGGGAATCGTCTATCTCTTGATCGCCAGCAAGTCGAAGTATTTGCTGAAGGATCGACGACCCGCCGTGAGCCAGGGCGATGACCTCCGTCAGTATGCTGTGGAGATGCTCGTCGAACCGGGGAGCCCGTTGACTGGCCGCACCATCGAGGAGGCTGGCCTGCGAGGGCTGGAAGGGCTCTTCCTCATGGAGATCGACCGTGGCGGGCATGTGATGGCGGCAGTTGCCCCGAGTGAACGGCTCGAAACCGGCGACCGGCTGGTCTTTGTGGGCGTGGTCGATTCCGTCGTGGAACTGCAAAAACTTCGCGGACTGCGGCCAGCCACCGAACAGGTGTTGATGCTCAACGATCCGCGTTCGGAACGCGTACTTATCGAGGCTGTTGTGTCAAACACATGCCCGCTGGTGGGGCGCACGATCCGCGAAGGACGGTTTCGCTCGACGTACGATGCGGTCGTGATCGCTGTAGCCCGCAACGGCGAACGACTGCAGATGAAGATTGGCGATATCTCGCTTGAGCCCGGCGACACGCTGCTGCTGGAAGCCAGCCCAAACTTTCTGGAACGCCAGCGATCCAGCCGCCACTTTTATCTTGTGAGCGAACTGAGCGGCTCCACGCCTCCTCGCCACGACCGCGCCTGGATCGCCTGCACCGTGCTGGCGGCCATGGTGCTAGCGGCCACATTCGAACTGGTGCCGATGGTAGCAGCGGCACTCTTTGCC
>CAIRDU010000498.1 GCA_903877395.1 uncultured Planctomycetaceae bacterium | reverse complement strand
GAGGTGGTCGGCCTCAAGACGGCGATCGCCAGCAATTCTGGCGGAAGCGAAGGCATTGGGTTTGCGATTCCGATTTCAATGGTGGTATTCGTCTCGCATCAGTTGGTGGAGACCGGCACTGTGTCTCGGGCTTATTTGGGGGTCACGCTGGACCGCGTGTTTACGCAGCGCACGGCGCAGCGACTGGGCATGGTTCGCGCGGTGGGCGCGAGAGTTTCGAGTGTGACAAAGGACTCGCCGGCCGATCAAGGCGGGATCGTTTCAGACGATGTGATTTTGGAATTCGACGGCACGCAAATCGATGACGACGACCATCTCGTAAGCTTGGTGAGCGTCACGCCAACTGACCGCACGGTGTCGCTGGTGGTCTTCCGCAACCGTGCCCGGCTCTCACTCAAGATGCCCGTTGCCAGCCGCGCACTGTTTGAGTAACCGTCTTGACCGTCGTTTTCGCTCACGACGAGACGCAACGTCAGGTCCCACGAGCCGCAGCGTCGAGCCCCCGAAGAATGCAGTCTTGCACAGCCTCGGCGTCGCAGTTCATCAGCACATCGAGGTTCGGTCGCCATTGCCGTACGTTCCGCCGATCGACCACCAGCATACCGGCGGTGAGGTCGCCGCTGGTTTCCACATCGGCCGCCACAGTCGCGCGCTCAAACAGTTCTGGATTCGTTGCCGCGACCAACGCCACCACATCGTGCAGACAGATTCCCTCGCTGCCGAGTAGTTGCCGGTGAGCCCGGAACGTGTGGGGCAACATGCGTCGCAGCAGCCAGCCCGCCCGCGAGGACTCAGCGGGCAATTGATCAAGTAAGTCAAATCCAAACGCTACCTGCCCAGACGTCTCGAGTGGGACGAGTGTTTTAGTGACAGGTTCGCGGATAACGTGCCTAGCTGCCCGTGGGTCGCAGTAGAAATTAAAATCCACAACAGGGCTGACGTTGCCGGTGCCATGCAGTGTGCCGCCAGCGATGATCACCTCACCAATGAGCTCCACAATCGATGGATCGCGAGCCAGCACCCGCGAAAGGTTTGTCAGCGGCCCGAGGGCTATGAATGTGATTTCTCGCGGATGCGCGTGAATCGCTTCCCATATCACCTTCTCGGAGAGATGCCCGCCGTGCAGCGGCACGCGAGGCAAGTCAATGCTGCCGAGCCCGTCTGGACCGTGCAAGTTGAAGGGTTTTTCGGGAAACACGGTGTCGGTCGGGGCGATCCCCAATCGGGGCAACCGGGGTGGATCCAGCAGGGCTACGATCGACTGCAGGTTGGCGGTGGCCTGCTCCGGGGGCACGTTGCCTCCAGTGGCCGTCATAGCCACAACCTCAAGCCGTGGATCGAAAAGGGCTATCGCAATCGCAACAGCATCGTCAATTCCGGGATCTAAATCCAAAATCACCTTGCGGGCCACGGCAAAAAGTTCCTTCGACGTATTATGATGGTGGCGGATCGCATCGAAGCGTCGCCAGTGGGTGTTTGATGTGCGACAATACCGAGCACAAGATTACCTTGTAAGAGTATCCGAAACGGGTGCCGCATGATGCACAATAGCAGCGGAAGGGACATTGTGTGAATCGACCCTCAGATCCGGCCCTTATCGCCCCAGCCACCGTCGATAGTGAGGCCTTTTTCGACAATTTGCAGCGGGGCATCCATGCTGGACACAACGAGACTCGCATGCTCGTCGACAACGTATTGGATGGAACCGTCGATCTGGAGGCGTTTGGACGCTGGCTTGTGGCTCTGGCCGATGCGGGTGAGTCGGCCGAGGAGATTGCCGGTGTGGCCGCATCGCTGCGTGGAAAAATGCTGAGTGTTTCAAGCCAGCATGCCGTCATCGCCGACACCTGCGGCACCGGTGGAGATGGCTCCGGTTCGTTCAATATCTCAACAGCAGCGGCGATCGTCGTGGCGGCCGCTGGCCTTCCAATCGCCAAACATGGCAACCGCGCCGTATCCAGCCGCACCGGATCCGCAGATGTCCTCGAGCAACTCGGCGTACGCATTGACGCGCCGCCAGCAACGGCGGCGCGATGCCTGAACCAACTCGGGCTCTGCTTCTGCCTCGCACCCATCTACCATCCGGCGATGGCCCGCGTGGGGCCCTTGCGGCGTTCGCTGGGACGATCCACCGTCTTCAATCTGGTTGGGCCACTGTGTAATCCGGCGGGTGCGACGGTGCAGGTGATCGGCGTGGGGCGGGAATCTGCACGGGAGCCGATGGCGCGGGCAGCGATGCTGATGGGCGCCAGCCGTGTGTTGGTAGTCTCTGGGCGATGCGAGGGAGGCGGCTCGCAGTCGATCGATGAGATCAGTCTGTTTGGTGCAACCGACGTGATTGATGTGTCGGCAACTGCGATGCGCGGGCTGCGATGGACTCCCGAGGATTTTGGAATCGCAACTCAGCCGGCATCGCGAATGGTGGAATTGACCGTGGCGGGGCCACCGGAGAGCGCGGCGGCAATTCGGGAGGTGCTGGCAGGGTCGCGTGGACTGCGGCGAGACATTGTCGTGCTCAATGCGGCGGCGATTCTGTGGGCGGCAGGCAGGTCGGGGGATCTCCCTGGAGCACGCCTCCTGGCCGAAGCAGCGATTGATTCTGGTGAGGCTGCCGGGAAGCTCGAATGCCTTGCGCACCTCACGCACGAGGATGGCCGCCTGTCATCCATCCTCTAGCTGGCTAGAGCCCGAGCGTGGGCATCCGGTTCACAATGAAAGGAAAGTGGTATGCAACTCCAACGTGGTCTCGTTCTTTGTGTGCTTGCGGTCCTCGGGCTCACCCACTCGAGCGCTGGGGCCGCCATGCTCCCACCGGCCCCAGGGTTTACGCTGGTGGCCCAAGATGATTGTGGGAATCCAAATCAGCAACCGCATCTGGTGACCGGCGGGACCTGGGCATTTCCGGAAGACGAACGCGAATCCCTCGCACTCGATGACCCTCGATTACTCACCTGCGCCCACGGCATTCTGCAAGGCGCTCGCGTGGTGTTTCGCTTTGTTGGATTGCGACCCACCGCACGCTACATCGTCCGGATTCATTCTTTCAACCCGGCACATGACCGTGCCGTTGGGGTTGAGGCCGACGGGGAGATCCTCGATGCGGCACGCGCATTGCCGATCAAAAAGCTGGTCAGCCTCACCCTTCCTCTTCCCCCTTCGGTCTACCGCGATGCCGCGGTGTCTTTGTCGTTCTTCCATACCTCCGGACCAAGCGCACTGGTGTCTGCCATTGAGCTTTGGTCGGACACCCCTGGCCTCTTGGGGCCGACCGGAGCGTTCGTGCGTTTTCGGGTCGACCACATGCCAGACACGGAAAAGGAATTCACCATTACCGGTGCCATGAAAATTCATGTTTCACCGTGGACTTTGCCGGGGCTCACGTTGACGCCAAAGCCGGTGCAACAAACCGGTTGGACGCCCTGGGTGGATCTCCGCGCACAGCCGGGAGGAGCTAACGGATCATTGGCTCTCTCACTTCCCAAAGGGTCGCAGGGAATCACCCGATTCAGTCTCGTCCAAGACGATAGTGTTTTTGTCCGAGATTTTGACTGGAACGAAACGGACGGCACGAAAATCATTGTGAATCCAGATTTCAGCGACCTTCGAACTTTTCGCGAACAGGAGCGACGCTATTACATGCGAACCCTTGCGCAGACCGATGGCCGACTGGCTCCGCTCAGCCGACCGCCACTCTTTTTCGGCAATGCCTGGGGTCATACGACTGGCGGTGCCGCCGAGTACATGGTGAAAAGCTTCCGGCTGATGGGACTCAACAGCGTCGAGACCAGTCAGGACAGAGCCACGTACGAGGCCTGGTATGGCTGGCACAGCCAGGGAGGACAGTATGCACCGCCTAGCTTTGTGCCCTACGACGAAGCCGCTTCGCGAACGCAATTCGCAACATTTTACAAACAGTATTTCAGCACGGGCGAAGGCAAAGACTCAACGCCTCACATGGGCATCTTTCAACTTGCCGATGAACCTGCCGAAGTGACCCCAGCCCCAACGGCCGCACTGCAAGGATTTCGCGTGTGGCTGGCCGACAAAGGACTCAAGCCTGATCTGTTCGGCAAAGATTCATGGGACGAGGTCGACGTGCTTTTGAGTGCCCCGCAAACGCCTGAGCACAAGCGACTGTTCTATTGGAGCCGAAAATACCAAGACTATCTCACGCCGAAGATGTTTGCGCTTGCCGCCGAAGCGGTGCGTGCTTCTGGACCAAATCCGGAAGTGCAATCCTATGTTGCGTTGAGCGGTCACTCCCTGTATTTCGGAAACCAAATGCCGCTGGATATGTTCCAACTGGCGCAGTCCCCAGGATTGATGCCTGGCATCAGCGATTGGATGACCGGTGGGAGCTGGAACTGGGACAGTCACCAAGCCGTCGCGTTCTCGGTGGCACCGTTCAACGGCGGCGCCCGCCGCTACGGCGCCGACTTCGGCAAGACGCCGCTGTCATTTCCGATGATGCACTGCGTTGACCCCTCGTTGTTCCGTGCGTACACGCAATTGGCCAACCAAT
>CAIRDU010000497.1 GCA_903877395.1 uncultured Planctomycetaceae bacterium | reverse complement strand
TGCCCCTAAAACGCCGCCATGGTCGCCACCAAAGAGCCGCAGACTTCCTAGGAAGAGGATGGCCCCCAGTGGTACAACCATCGCATACACTGCGTTGACCCACCAACGACTGCCCGACGATGCGCCGGAATTGATCATCAGCGTGGCGATGATGCCGGAATCAAACGGCTTGTGAAGCACTACGGCCAAAAACGTAGCGAATCCGGCCAGCCAACCGCCGCCGTGCTCGGCATCAGCCCCCACCGAAGCTGCCAACGCCGCGCCATCGGCCAAACTGTGAAGCGCCAATCCGGCAAACGCACCGCACCACGCCCATGGCTGAACGAGCGGTTGGCGTGGCCCAGCGTGCGCATGATCGTGCGCATGGCCTGAATGGCTGCCGTCGGCCGAGTGGTGGGCGTGGCCGTGAAACGCACGTTCGAGTAAAAACATCAGAAAAAATCCGGCCAAAACCCAGATCATTGTGGTGTCGATCTGTCGGCCTAACTCTAAGTAGGCGTGTGGCAAGAGGTGGAGCAGGCCCACTCCGAGCATGACACCGCCTGTGAGCGATAAAAGCACCTGCATCCGTCGGTGCCCAAGCGATAGAAATGCCACCGACGATCCCCCTGCGTAAGCCGCGCCGGAGATCAGCAGAAGATAGACGGCCAGACTCCCAAGGGCTGGCACACTGGGAATGATCGCTGCGCAGAGCATATGCATAACGTACCTGTGGTGAGCGTGACGGGAAACCGCCACGCTCACCATGATCACGCAGCCTGTGGGCTGAGACAAGGGGCACGCCGCGGACTGCCACCTAGACTGCTAAGAAGCGCATCCGATTTTCCTAGAGCGGGCTCCTCGGAGCTTTCGCCGACTCCCATTGCCTCCGAAAGCCCAGTTTTCCAAGCCGTCGCTACGCTTCGGCGGGATGCGATCTAACGGCGGTAGTTCCAGGGTGCCTGCATCGGCGGCACTGAGCGAGCAGCTTGCTCCATCTGCTGACGCATGGAGTGCATGCGTTCGGTCCATGCAGCGTCTCCAGCAGCCAGCAATCCCAGAATGACGGCCAGCGCATAGGTCAGCAGGTTGGGCCAGAGTTCCTTGCCATGAAATTTCATCGCCGTGCCAAACGATTTCTTAAACTTAGGCCCGAACATCCCCATGTTCACACTCCATATCTCGTCTAGCACCAGATGCGTCAGGAAGCCGAGTACCGCGGCGCTGGCGATGAAATATCGGCGGAGCGGATCCTCTGCTACAAACGCTAAAAAGGCAACCTGGCCAGCGATCAACATGGCGGGCAAACTGTGAAACATGCCCCGGTGGATGGCATACGTTGTGAGCAGCCAGTTCATTCCGAACCGAATCACAAGATAGATTGCGGCACCGGCCAGAATGACTCCCTCGATCGGCAGTCCCATCTGATGAAACCGCTGAATCATCATCATCGGCACGACGGCCGCGGCGAACGCCACGCTCTCCCGTAAGGGAATGCCTGGACCGCTGTCCAGATCTGGCAGCATGCCCGATACCGCACACAGGCCGCCAGCCAATGCACATGTCATCGGGGGCATGTCCCCAACGATCCAAGCCGCAACGCCATATCCGGCGCCCATGATCGTCGATCCGGTAATGTGTACGCGGAACCCGGGCACGAAGCATCCCCCTTAACACCATGAAACAGTCAATCGCTTCAAATACGCACAATCATCAAACACACCCCGCGCAGAACATTATCCTTCTTCGCGCAGGAAAAATCCCTCAGACCACTCGTACGCGAGGCCTGAACAGACTCTTCCTTTAGTCGGCAGACGCACGCTTCAAGCGTCAGCGGAGACCTGGCAGCCACCCCTGCACCGCCAGAACGTAAAGGTTTCGTGCATTTGCCAAAGCGTGGCCCGATGCAACCTTAACAATGGGCCGAATGGCACTCATGGGCAACATGCGCACTATGGGGTGTTTATTTGTTTTGCGTATATTGCGTCGCCGTGCGAGAGCAGCACAGATTGGCCTTCGTAGATGGCTTTTTTGGCCCTACACTCTCCAGTCCGAGTCAGCCCAAGGAGACTCGAGGCTTCGTTGAGTGGCCAGATGATCCGAATGATTTTTTGATGGAGGCGCACGTGTCTGTTGAAGGCTACGACCTTGTCATGATTGGAATTCTGGCTGCAGCAGCGGTGCTGGGATACTTCAAGGGCATGGTGTGGCAGCTGGCATGGATCGCGGGCATCTTTGCCAGTTCGTTTGTGGCACTGAGGTTTGCAACGCCGCTCGCCTCATTCTTTGGTCAGCAGGCGCCGTGGAATCGATTGGCAGCCATGCTCGCGATCTACGCGGGTACATCCATCGCTGTCTGGCTTGTTTTTCGAGTCATTTCCGGAGCCCTGAACGCGGTCCACCTGTCGTCGTTTGACCACCAACTCGGACTCATTCTAGGACTGGCAAAGGGGGCACTTTTATGCATTGTAGTGACTTTCTTTGCAGTCACGCTGGCCCCTAGCTACCGCCACCAGATCGTAGCCAGCAAAAGCGGCCGACTGGTGGCCGAACTGATCGTGCGGGCCGACACCTATCTGCCGAAGGATATCCACGATACCGTTGACCCATTCGTGAAACAGTTCGAGCAGCAATTCCAAGAGCCCTTAGGTGCGCCGGGGGCGGCCACTGGAAGCCCGCCCACAGTGGCGACTGGGCAACCATCGCCACTCAAAGCGATGTGGGATGGCGTTTCATCGGCAGCCGCATGGGCGGGTGCAGAGCAGGGGGGGAACGGGGCGCAGCAGGCCGGCGGAGCCCTGCCCGCTGGATCGGTCTGGTTTGCGCCACATGCATCTGCTGCCAACGTGCCGAAGGTCGGCCGATCGGCTGGTAGCGCCTTTAGCTCCCCGACGGCAACCGGCTTGCCAGCAATTCCACAAGCGCCTCCTGGGCAGTTTCCGATTGGCGCCCAGACACCCCTTACACGCTAACGCTTTCGCCCCGCAAGCGATTGGCGCGATGAGACCTGCGTCCCCAGCAAGAACAAGAGAAGCTTTTGGGCAGAGGCAGCCAGTACAAAATGAAAACGCAAAAACCGGACATAAGAGACATTATCGGACGTTGTGGAGTGGTCTGAATACGCACGAAAAGCCCGTGATTTCACGCAGACCGCGTGCTGGCTGCACGCTACGAGGCCGACCCAACCTCCAGGAACTTCCCCATGCGGCGAAACTTTTCGTAGCGCCCTGCCACGAGCATTTCGGCTGGCCGACCAACGAGCTCGCGGAGGGTTCGCACAAGGTAGGTCTTGAGCCGCGTTGCCATCTGGCGGGGATCCCGATGCGCTCCGCCGGGCGGCTCCTCGATCACCGCATCGATCACGCCGAACTCTTTGAGGTCACCCGATCGCATCCGCAGCGACTTGGCCGCATCGGCCTTGTATTCGGCGCTCTTCCAGAGAATACCCGCGCAGCCCTCAGGGCTGATCACGCTGTAATAGGCATGCTCGAGCACGGCCACCCGGTCGCCCACGCCAATCCCAAGCGCCCCGCCAGACCCCCCCTCGCCAATGACCACACAAACAATCGGCACCGGCAGCGTGGCCATCAAAAACATGCTCTCGGCAATCACCTGCGCCTGCCCTCGTTCCTCGGCCCCTATGCCCGGATAGGCACCGGGCGTGTCGATCAGACAGATCACTGGCAGCCCATACTTTGCGGCCATCCGCATTTTTCCCATGGACTTGCGATAGCCCTCCGGGTGGGCGCACCCGAAATGGCAGGCCTGACGCTCCGCCAGCGTTTTGCCCTTTTGGTGCCCAACGACCAACACCTTGTGGCGATCCAGTTTGGCAAACCCCGTGAGCATGGCCGGGTCGTCGCCAAAGGCCTTGTCGCCGTGCAGTTCGACAAACTCTTCAAACACCAGCGAAAGGTAGTCGCTCGTCTTGGGGCGGTCGGGATGACGGGCAACCTCAACGGTCTGCCACGGCCCGAGACTCCCAAAGATCTTTTTCTGGATCTCAACTCCCTCCCGTTTCAGTCGCCGCAACTCCTCCTGCTGCTGCGCTCCTAACGGAGCGCTTTCCAGTTCGGCAATCCGGTCTTCAATCTCATAGATCGGTTTTTCGAGCGGGAGTCGATGCAAGCCGCGAGTCATGACGGTGATCTCTTGGGGAAACATGGAGAGTTTGTGCAGGAACCGACGCACGAGCCACGCCTGATTGTCCCAAGTGCAGGACGGCTGAGTCAATTCGAATTCCGATTATGCGTTGGTGATGGCGCGTTCGAGGAAGCGGATCGATCGCAATTGCTGCAGAACCTCCTTCATCGAGGCTGGACGGTCGGCTGGCTTTTTCGCGAGCATCTGTCGGATCAGTTTGGAAACGCTGGTGGTGGCGTTGCGGTTAAGCGTTTCGATCGACGGCGGTGTGGCTGAGACGTGCTTGTTGAGCAGGTCGTTGGAGTTCGAAGCCGAAAATGGCGGCTTGCCGGCGAGCAGTTCGAAAATCACGCAGCCCAGCGAGTAGATATCGGCCCTCGCATCGACGGTGGCTCCGCGGATCTGCTCGGGCGGCATATAGCTAGGCGAACCCTGCACAGCCCCTTTGCCGCCAAAGAGTTTGCCCAGCAGGCCGGGCGCGGCAGCAGCAATCGCCAGATCGATCAACTTCACTTGGCCGTCGGCGGCCGCTAGCACATTATCCGGTTTCACGTCTCGGTGCACCCAACCGCGCGAGTGGAGATGATCGAGCGCAAGAGACAATTCAGTGACGATCCGCGGTACTCGCGGCGCGAGGGCATCAACCCCAGAGGCGATCTGCTTTTTGAGATTGGGATGCGGGAAAAGCTCCATTACAAGATGCGGTAGCCCTCCTTCAACCGACAAGCGATCAATTCGGATAATCGTTGGATGCTCAAGCGATTTAGCTACTTTGAGTTCGTGCTCGAGCAGCGATCGCTGCGAAACGTCCTGCGCGGCCTCCGGCACAACCACCTTGATTGCGACCCGCTGACGGCTGGCGGTGTCGACGGCCTCCCAGATCTGACAGTGTCGTCCAACACCCAGTTGGCTTACGAGTTTCAGGCTTCCAAGAGTTTCAGGGAGCTTTGCCATAGTCGTTTATCGTTCCTGTTTGAGAAGTGTTTGGCCCCACCGAGGCCGTTTGATTTAGATCCATTTCAATCGACACAAGCACAAGCCCTTCCGGTGGCGCAGTCGGGCCGGCGGCCGCACGGGTGCGTGCAGCAATCGCGTCCCGCATCCATGCCGAAGGCTGCTTTCCAGCCCCAACCAGTCCAAGCGACCCAACGATAATCCGCACCATGTTGTGAAGAAAACCATTTCCATCAACCTCCACCCACACTTCGGCACCTGGCACACCGTCGGCACCGAAGTGCCGCACCACCGAGGCGGTATGAATTGTGCGCACTTTCGAGAGGCGTTTGGAGGGGGTCGTCTCAAAACTGGTGAAATCATGTTCGCCAACAAGGATATCGGCGGCGGCCTGCATGGCCTCTGTGTCAAGTCGCGACTTCCGTCGCCATACAAAATGCCGCCCCTGCACAGGCCGAAAAGGTGCGTCGTGGATGCGGTAGCGGTAGCGTTTGCGCACGGCCATCCGTATTGGATCGAACCACGACGGCACCTCAGAGCCGGCGAGCACTGACACGTCGTCAGGTAACGTGGCATTGAGCGCCCGCACCCACACAGCCGGATCTAAGTCACTGGCGGTTGTGAAGGCGACTACCTGACCGAGGGCATGCACTCCAGCATCGGTCCGACTGGAGCCACAGGAGGCCACGTGCTCTCCGCTCACGATTCGGATCGCCTCCGCCAAGGCCCCCTGCACCGTCAACTGTCCGGGTTGCACTTGCCAACCCGAGTAGCGAGTGCCCTCGTAGGCCAGCGTGAGACAGATCGTGCGAGTCATCGCCGCACCGTGGCTGCGCCCCCTGCCCGGTTCCGTCGATGGGCAGCCAGATACTCGGCGATCTGCACAGCGTTGGTAGCGGCTCCCTTCCGCAGGTTGTCCGATACACACCACAGCGCGATGCCATGCGGGCTCGAATCATCTTCGCGAATCCGGCCCACAAACACTTCATCACGACCGCTGCACGAGCGAGGCAACGGATACAGCTTGGCATCCAAATCGTCTATGACAACGATGCCGGGGGCTGCGGCCAAGAGCCGACGGGCCTCGGCCGACGAAAGCTTTTTCTCAGTCTCGATCAGGATCGACTCGCTGTGACAATTGGCCACGGGCACTCGCACGCACGTGGCGCAGATGCCAATCGAGTCGTCGCCTAGGATCTTGCGAGTTTCAAGCACCATCTTCATTTCCTCGCTCGTCGCGCCGCAAGGTTTTGCGGAGCCGATCTGCGGAATCAGGTTTGCAGCAATCGAGTGCGGAAAAATCCTGTACGGCTCCGCGTGGCCCGCCAGCCAGGCGGCGGTTCCCTCCTGCATCTCACGGATAGCTGCCAACCCTGCGCCACTCACCGCTTGGTAGGTGCTCACGATGACTCGCTTAACGCGTGCCGCATCGTGGAGCGGTTTCATCACCATCACCATCTGCGTGGTTGAACAGTTCGGACTGGCGATAATGCCAGCATGCCCATCGATTGCCTCAGGGTTCACTTCAGGAATCACCAGCGGCACATCAGGATGCATGCGGTAGAAGGCGCTTTCATCCACAACCACGGTGCCCCGCTCCACAGCCCACGGCACAAACTCGGCGGCCACCTCGTCGGGCGTGCTGCCAATCGCGATCTGTACGCCGTTAAACGACTCCGGCCGCAGCACCTCTACATCGAATGTGGCCCCCGCCACCTCCATCGGCTTGCCAGCCGATCTGACAGACGCCAAGAGCTTGATGCGCCGAGCCGGAAACTTCCTAGCCACCAGCAATTCCAGAATGATTCTCCCGACGGCGCCAGTGGCACCGACAACGGCCAGCGTATCGATCATGTCAGACTTTCGAATCGTGAGAAGTGGAAACGGCGAAATGGAAACGAGTATTTTTCAAACGCAGAACCGGACGGGAAATATCGCGTGCCAGCATGAAATCTTTCAACTCCGATCTATCTTTCAACTCCGATCGGGCTTTCAACTCTAATCAGGGGGGCGGCATACGACACAGCCGTCGCCACGTCTCGGCCGGCACAAACGCCATGTTGGCCACGATCATGGCCAGACCAAACTCCATCATCCCCATCGTCAGGCCGATCCCCATATGCACGGCCACGGCCATCCCTAAAACAATCCGTCGCGTCAACCGCGGCCATACCACGGCCGGGTAGGAAACTTCCCACAGCAACGTGGACAGCGTAAGGGCGTTGACCACAAACGGGTGATTGGCCAGCCACGTGAGGTCCAACGTGCGGTAGCACGAGTTGGCAATCGATCCCCAGAGGGCCGTTCCTTCCCACCAACTGGCTCCGAGTAATTTGCCGCAGCCAGAGAAGAAATAG
>CAIRDU010000496.1 GCA_903877395.1 uncultured Planctomycetaceae bacterium | reverse complement strand
CTGGCAAGATTGTTTCAGCTCGAATAATCGTTCGTCGTTTGAGCCACGTATTGGTCGAACGCCCGTCCCTCTGAAAGTGCATCGTGAACATCACCAGAACGTTCCCCTCTGCCTGGCGACAGGCATTGACTCTGTTCGCCATCATCCTGACGCTGACCTCACCGATTTCCCTCGCGCGGGCACAACAGCCGGCAACGGTCGCCAAACCCGCGGAACCAGATCCCCTCACCGATGCTGAGCGGACCGCATTCCTTGCCGAACTGAAACCGCTGCAGGAACGCCTGACAACGCTGCGCGCCGTGGGGAATCTGAACCTGGATCGCTGGGCCGATGCCCAATTGTTTGTCAAAGCGGTCGTCTGGGCACTCGACTTCGGACCGATCTCCGATGCGAACGCGCGCGAACAGGTCCAAAAGGGACTGGGGCGCGCGAAACAACGAATCGACGCCCTCGCCGCAGGTCGACACCCGTGGACAGAAAAACGGGGACGTAGCGTTCGCGGCTTTATTTCGGAAGTGGACGGATCGGTACAGCCTTATCACCTGATCGTCCCCTCGAGCTACGATCCGGCCAAACCAATGCGGCTGGATGTCGTCCTTCACGGCAGCACCACAGCAACCGGGATTGGCGAACTTCGATTCATCAACGGCTTTGATGGAGGAGACGAAGAAGAGCCAACGGTTTTTGCAAACAACTTCATCGAACTGCGTCCCATGGGTCGACTCGGTGAAAACGCCTACCGTTTCGAGGGTGAAACGGATGTCGACGAAGCCATTGAGGCCGTCTGCCGCGACTATCAAATTGATCGCTCACGGATCGTGTTGCGTGGCAGTTCACTCGGAGGAGTCGGTGCATGGCAACTCGGCCTCAAGCGGCCGGATCGTTACGTCGCCGTCGGTCCCGCCGCAGGACCCGTCGATACATTTGTGTTCGCGAACTCGGCGTGGAAGCACTTCGTGCGTCTCGAACCGTTAACCTCGTGGCAGAAGACAATGCTGCACATGGTCGACGCAATTGATTACACCGCCAATGCCCGCATGGTGCCCGTGGTCGCAGCGATGGGTGACCAAGATCCGTACTATGATTCACACCAGTTGATCGAAAAGGAATTCGCGAAGGAAGGGATTCCGTTTGTCGGCCTGGTCGATGTCGGCGCCGGTCACGGGATTACGCCCAAGGTGATGGAAGAACAACTGAGTTTATTGGGTGAATACGCCGCCAAGGGCCGTGACCCGTTTCCCAAACAGATCCACTTCGTCACCTGGACACTCAAATTCAGCCGCTGCAACTGGATTGAGATTCTTGGTCTAAAGTCGCACTACGAGCGAGCGCAAATCGAAGCCCGCGTCGAAGCCGATGATTCGATCAACGTAATAGAACTCAATAACATCACCCGCTTCGCAATCCATCCCCCCGCTCTTCAGGCCGCTGGAGCGTCGCTCACGATTCGCGGGGTCAAGATCGTCCTGCCCAAGTTCTCATCCAGAACAAATCGTCCGATCGTCATCGAACAACACGCGGGAACATGGCGCGTTCAAGGCACGCTCGACGCGGTGACGCTCATCGGGAAGCGCCCAGGACTTCAAGGCCCGATTGATGACGCTTTCGCACGCCCCTTCCTGTGCGTCCGTGGAACGGGCAAGCCATGGAACCCGGCCATTGGCGACTGGGCCGACGCGAACATGAAACGGTTCGCCGATGAATGGCGTCGTCACTACCGTGGCGACTTGCCCCTCAAGAACGACACTGAAGTGACTGACGACGACGTGAGCCGAAAGAATCTGATTCTGTTCGGCGACCCTGGCAGCAATTCCTGGATCAACAAGATCCTGCCGCAACTTTCAATCAAGTGGAACAACGATACGCTGCAACTCGGCAAAGAGATTCACTCGTCCCACGATCACGGCATCCAGTTGATTCACCCCAATCCCCTGCCCGGCGCCGCGGGTCGATACATCGTCCTGAACAGCGGTCACACGTATCACGACCAGGAACTCCGTTTCAGCTATATGGTATTCCCACGCCTGGGCGACTGGGCGATCCTGAAGGTCGGTGAGAATCGCGCCGACGCGCCCGCTTCAACCGTCGCAGAAAAAGTACTCAACTCCGGCTTCTTCAACGAAGCCTGGAAAGTTGAACAAATTCGATACTAAGAAAAAAACCGCCATGCGGATTCTGATGCTCCGCGCGTAATCCTGGGTCGGCCCGGGACGGTCGCGTCACGATTCAAGCGTCGCCCGACGAACTGCCAGCGATCGATATTCACTCGCTTTGAGGGCCACCGTGATCCGCCGCCCGCAAGCCGGACTCAGGGAAGGTCTGCGCCGACGGTGAAAAACTGCTCACACAGCAGTGGTTTGGGGGGAGCGTTGCAGCCGCCAAACAGCCCGACGTGCCGTGAACGGCCTCAGCCTTCATCCAATCGGCAATTCGTCAACTGTCCAACGCTTGCCGAAGTGCCGTTGACCGGGCTATCCTTGAAAAAATTGGATGTTTTTAAGTGGGAAAAGTGCATGGATGACTTTTCCCACGTACAGATGGAGAACCCGCTCATGGCATCCGTTCCCGAAGTGCTCGTCGAATTCGTGAAGGCCTGTCTGGAACGCGGCATGACGCGAGCCGACATCGCGCAGGCTGCCGAATCGGGCGGCTGGTCGCCGCGCGAGGCCAGGAACGCCCTCGACGCATTCGCCGACGTGGCGCTGCCCGTGCCCGTGCCAAAGAAGCGGGTGTCGGGTTCGCCTCGCGATGCCTTTCTCCATCTGCTCGGTATGGCCATGCTCTACACGGCCGCCTTCGCCACCGGCGTGATCTTGTTTCAATTCATCGAACGCTGGCTGCCCGCAGCCACAGACAATGCCGCTGCCTTCTACGCGGGCTCGCTGCGGGCAGCCGCCGCGGCACTGCTCGTCTCGCTACCCATCCTCGGGCTGGTGCATCGCACGATCGGCCGCGATGCGAGCCGTGATCCCGCCGTGCGACTGACTCCGATCTATCGCACGCTTGCCTATCTCACGCTGCTGATCACGGCACTGATCATGGCCGGCGATCTGATCTCCGCGATCGTCTGTTTTCTCTCGGGCGATCTGACGGCCCGCTTCATCCTCAAGGCCGCGACCATTCTCATGCTCGCGGGCGGCATCTATCTCTGGTTTTCAAGCGACGTGCGTCGCGAGGAGATGATCGGCTCGGCTACCGGGCTGGCGACGATCCCGCCGGCGCCCCGATGGCGCGACTGGCTCCAGCGCATCGGAGCCGCCCTCGCCGTCGTCTCGCTCGTGGCCGCCCTCTACACCGTCGGCAGTCCATTCCGACAGCGGCTCCTGCAGTTCGATGCCAGCCGCGTCAGCGACCTGCGTTCGATCCAGCAGAAAGTTGAAACGTATTACGAACGACAGGGGATCCTGCCTGCCACGCTCGAGGCGCTCGCCGAACACCCGATGACCTTCCTGGACCGCACGAACGATCCGGTGACCGGGACGGCGTATCGTTACGAGCGTACGGCCGACGACACCTACACGCTCACCGCCATCTTCGACCTGCCTTCGCCACCCGACCGCGAGCAGCCCCGCTGGAATCGCGACGAGTTCTTCAGTCACTCTTCCGGCGAGCAGTTGTTCCGGCTGTCGATGCCCCACAAAGAAAACCGCGGGAATCCGGAGATCAGGGTTCCTAAATAACGGCCCTGACACACGCTCACGCCATCATCTGGCGAAACCGGCCGAAGAGATACGACGAGTCGCGCGGGCCGGCCGCTGCCTTTGGGTGATACTTGCGCGCTCGCTGCCTGGGCCGTCGTATGCCGCACCCCCTCGATGGTGCCGTCGTTTAAGTTGCGATGGGTCACCACCAGTTCACGCGCTGCCCAGACACAAGGCCGGCAACTCCCCTGCGCCGTTCGTCTATCAAGACCCTTTTGTCTCATCGTGTCTCATTGACAGGGCCTACCGAAATCTCCTCCCAAGGGCGCCGGCCTTCTACCTTTCCAACGCCTGCGGTTCTCGGGCCTGTCTATTTTTCCTATACGACCCATTTCCTTAACTCTGACGAGCGGCAAGCCTTGCCGGCTGCGGCGACATCAAGGGTAGGGGTGAATATGACGATAAAATAGACTGCCCTGCTTGTTTGATGACCTAAATGACACAAGGCCAGCGGTCCGCCTGTGTGGAATGCTTTCCCGTAGAGGTGCTGTGCTCCTTTCCTTTCGATTCCAACACATCGAGCGATCGCATCGGTCTGGGCCCCGCCATGGCTGCGGCCCATGGCTGCGGCCCATGGCTGCGGCCCATGGCTGCGGCCTGCCTGATCGCGTTTGCCGCTCGCGGCATGTCGCAGGAGCCGCTGTTATTGGAAGAGATTCCTGCGCCGGTGGCCGTGGTTGAGGGCTTGCAAAACGACATCAAGCGATTGGAAAAGGAAATCGAGGCCCTCCGCACCGAGAGGGCTCCGCCGGACGGTGAAAAACCGACGCAGAAACCGGCGGACAAAACCGGCGACACGAACGATCAAACGCTCTTTGATCGGCTGTCGACTTTCGAGAAGGGCCTGGCCAAACTCGTCGACGCCAATGACAAAAAGAAAAAAGAAGATGCAAAAAAACCGTCGCTGATCCTTTCCGGGCAGGTGCAGGCCGACCAGGTCTACTTCGGACAGGATGCCGCCAGCCGCCAGGACGTTGGCGATCTGCAGGATGGCGCCCAGTTTCGCCGGCTCCGGATCGGCGCCCGCGGCACGAGCTTCGATGTGATCGAATACTCGCTCGGCGTCGACTTCGCACTGGCCAATCAGCCCAGCTACCTCGACAACTACATCGAGTGGAAGGAACTGCCCTGGCTACAGAATATTCGCGTCGGCCACTTCTTCGAGCCCTTCTCGCTGGAACGCATAACGCAGAACCGCAACAACACTTTCATGGAACGGTCGCTGGTCGACACATTCGCCCCCGCTCGCAACATGGGGGTGATGACCTACGGCAACACGGAAAACGAGCTCGCCACCTGGGCCATCGGCACCTTCCGCACCAACAGCGACAACACCGGCAACGACTCGTTCGATAGCGGCCAGGCACTGACGATGCGGGGCACGTTCCTGCCCTGGTGGGACGAGGCCAGCGACGGCCGCTTTTACATGCATCTGGGCGCGGCCTACAGTTACCGCAAGGCCTATCAGGACTCGGTCCGCTTCAGAGACACCCCGGAAATCCGCAAGCAGCAGCCACCGAGCACATTCGGGCCAGTGGGGCCGCCGAGTCCCAGCAACTACATCAACGGCGTGCCGGGGCCGTTCGCTCCGATCTTCGTCGATACCGGCAACATCAAGGCCGACAACTTCCAACTCTTTGACCCCGAGTTTGCACTGATCATGGGGCCGCTGTCGCTGCAGTCGGAATATGCATTTGCCATCGTGGACCAGCCTAAGGGCGATCAGCTGTTCTTCAATTCCTACATGGCCCAGGTGAGCTACTTCCTCACCGGCGAGCACCGCCCCTACGATCGGAAGCTGGGCATCCACAAACGACTCGAACCGTTCGAGAACTTCTTCCGCGTGCGGACAAAGTCGCAGGGCGTCCAGACGGGCCTCGGGGCCTGGGAAGTCGCGGCCCGGTATTCGAACATCGTACTCAACGACAAGAACATCAAGGGCAACAACCTGACCGACTTCACCGTCGGGCTCAACTGGTATTTAAACCCGTACACGCGTTGGAAGTTTAACTACATCCATGCGTTTCTCGAGGACGAGCGTAACGGCAACAGCCTCGCCGATGCCTACGGCATGCGGTTCGATTTCGATTTTTGAACGGATTCACAAGCAAGAGAATTGACCTATGAAGAAGCCCGTCATCACCGCCGCGATCATGGCTGTTGCGCTGCTTGCCTGCGCCGCAGCCGACAAGGAAGAGAAGGGCAAATCGCCCGCCTGCATGCACTGCGGCGGCACCTGCTGCCTCGTGCCAATCTGCGTCTGCGAGCCAGGCACGAAGAAGAAACCGAGAACCGAATACGAAACCAAGTCCGAGCCAATCTGCGTGGCCGGCTGTGGCAGCAAGCCCTGGCCCTTCGGCCGGTGCCACGACCGGGCCGGCTGCACGAGTTGCACTGAATCGCCGTGCCAGTGCCCGGGTTGGGTTCGCAACCGCAAGACGCTGAAAAAGGAGACGGTGGACGAGGAGGTGCCCACGATCAAACGGAAGGTGGCCTACGTCTGCGACGCGTGCACCGACTGCGGCACGGGGAGTTGCTGCGACGAACACTGCGAGCCAGAGCGACAGAGCTGGTGGTCGCGCCTGACAATCTGGTGAAACGCAAAGAACCAAAAAGGGGCAGGTGCCCGTCCCTGCCGCAGCGCAAGCTCAGCGACGAGTCAGGCTGGTTAAGCGGAAAGACTTTAGCGACAATTGACCTGTTCCCCTTCAACGGCACCTCACTTCCAGAGAGAGAATCTGGGGGTGGAGCACACCCAAGGAGGCAACCAATGCCACGCGGAAAGAAGGAACAGGCGGAACAGATCATCCCCACCCACCGAGAGGTCGGGCACAAGTCGCCGCCGATAGCGATCCTCGTCAATGGCCCGAGCTCCTCGGGCAAGACGACCTTCTGTCGCGCCTTGCATGAGCGACTGACGCACCTCGCCGATGGCAACCACGAAACGGCATTCGCCCGTGTCGCGTTTGACGACGTCGTCCTCTTGATGTCAGACCAGCTCTACCCGATCAGTTTTGTAAAACTTCAAGGCGGAGATCTCTCGCGGCTGGTGTCTCGTGCACCCCAAGACGGCCGGGCTGGCTGGGAATATGTCGATGAGAGCAGCGGCGCGGGAAAACATGGAGGGGGCCCTCGCCTCCGACTGGTCCTGAACCCTCATGGCCATCGGCTGCTCTGGGGAGTTCACAGGAGCTGGGGCGTGCATCTCGAGCTCGGCACAAACCTGATCATCGACCACTTCCTTCAGGATGCGGATTGGGCTGAGGATGTGCTTCAGGTTTTGCAGAGAACCGGTGCGACGGTCTTCTGCGTTGGCGTCTATTGCTCGTTGGAGGAATTGGAGCGGCGGGAATCCTCGCGAGGCGATGGCGGGGTCGAGGGCAGGCCGCTCGGACTTGCCCGCAGAAGTGACGAGCTCTGCCACTCCCACCAACTCGACTATCAGGTGACGGTTTTGACAGATCGACAGTCGACGGCCGAGTCTGTCAATAGCGTGGTGGCGGCACTGCAGGACGCTGGAGTTCTGCATCCCGGAGGCCCGGCTGGCCGCTTTGAAACCGCATCATGAAGGAGCACACACCACCGTTTTATGCTCACCCCTCACCTCGGAGATGCCATGCCTTCGTTTCAGCCATCCCACCGGTCGCTTAAGCCGGACTCAGGGAAGGGCTGCGCCGACGGTGAAAAACTGCTCACCTAGCGGCAGCTGGGCGAGAGCTTTGAAGTCACGGCGCAGCCCGACGTGCCGTGAACGGCCTCAGCGTTGCTTCGTCAACCGTCCAACGTTTGTGGAAGTGCCGTTGACCTGGCTATCCTTGTGATCGTCTGCCCGTGCTATGCTTGCGGAAGTGCCGTTGACCAAGTTCATCTCCGGTGCATCGGATCGTTCGGTCATCCGGTTGCCTGTGGGGATAGCCCGGCTTGCCACTACGTTCGGCCGCCGATGAGACGATTCGATGATTCATCCCGAATCCAAGGACCGCGAAACGATCTCGTTCGGCGACGCCTCCCGCGACATCTGGGACATCGTAGTCGTCGGGGCTGGAGTGTCCGGATCCATCGCCGCTAGGGAGGCAGCCCGCCTGGGCAGCAAGGTTCTCCTCGTGGAGAAGGCGACGCTCCCGCGTCGGAAAGTCTGCGGGTGTTTTTTGAATGCCAACGCCGTGGCGAGCCTGGCGCAGTTGGACCTGACCCCCTTGCTCGTCGCCAGCGGCGCCCCTGCGGTTCGCGGCGTTTTCGTTGCCGCGGGCAGGCATCAGGCATATCTCCCCCTCCCAACAGGGGCGGCCCTGTCGCGGTACTGGCTGGATGAGCATCTGTCTCTCGAGGCAATGGCCGCGGGCGCGTCCCTCCTGCTGCGCACCGAAGCGCACCTGGCTGGCGTGGACAGCGACTGTTGCCGGTTGAGGCTGACTCGCGGTGACGAGGAAGCCGAGATTCGGTCCCGGATCGTCGTCGCGGCGGATGGGTTAGCTGGCAGGTTGGCGCGGGAGACAAAAGGCTGCCAACAGTTCATCAACCCGCATTCGCGCGTCGGCGTGTCTGCAGCGACGTCCCTCGTGCCCGAGGCGTACCAACCCGGCACGATTCAAATGGTGGTGGGCCGCGAAGGTTATATCGGCAGCCTCCAGGTGGAGGATGGCCGAGTGGAAATCGCCGCCGCACTCGACCCGGTGGCGATGAAGCGCTTTGGCCCGGGAGAAACGGTGCGGCGCATCCTGCATCAATCACCTCTGCCGAGATTCGAGGACGTCGGCGAACTTACGTGGCAGGGGACGATGCCGCTGTCGTGCCGCACGTCGCCTCCCGCGGGAGAACGCATCTTTTTCGTGGGCGATGCGGCCGGATACATCGAGCCGTTCACCGGCGAGGGCATGGCCTGGGCGATTGCGTCGGGGGCCGCCGTCGCGGTCACGGCCCATGAGGCCGCCCGGCACTACACCCCCGATCTGCCTCGACGCTGGATCGCAAAGCGCGAGCATCTGCTGCGCGGTAGGATGCGGCTCTGTCGACTGGTGACGCAGAGCCTTCGCCACCAACGCCTGACGGAGTTGAATGTGGCCCTGCTGGGACGCCTGCCGTTTCTGGCCGCGCCCGTGATCCGCTGGCTCAATCGTCCACGCCCCAATCCATCCGGACCGCGTCGTTAGCCGCCCGGCATCGTCTTCTTTCCATACGTGCGGCCACTATGCCCCGACTACCGTCCGGTCAGAACGACTTCCTGCTCACTCCTGCCGCTAAACGGGAGTACAACGAACTGCTGTTTGCCGAGGTTGCCCGGCGATACGATCTGGTGACTAGGGCGCTTTCGCTCGGACGCGATCAGGCATGGAAACGGGCACTGGTCGCCTCGCTGCCCGGCGGGGATGCATCGCCGCCCTGCATCACTCCGGCGTGCGTCGATCTCGCCTGTGGAACGGGCGATGTGACGTTCGCCCTGGCTCAGCGTTATCCGCAGGGAACGGTGTGCGGCGTCGATCTGACTCCGGAAATGCTCGCGATTGCTCGAACGCGGAACCACTTCCCGAACGTCAGGCTGGAACTGGGCGACATGCATCAGTTGCCGTTCGACTCGGCCAGCGTCGACATCGTCACGGGAAGCTATGCGTTGCGGAATGCTCCCGCCCTGACTGTGGCGTTGCAGGAGATTCATCGGGTGCTGCGTCCCGGGGGCACCGCTGCCTTTCTCGACTTCTCGAAGTCTCCGCACTGGTTGTGGCAGCGCCTCACGTATTTCGTGCTCTCCATCTGGGGCGGGTTCTGGGGGCTGGTGCTGCATTGTCAGCCAGCCGTGTATGCGTACATCGCCAAGTCGCTCTGGCACTTCCCGGACCGGGTCGCGTTGCGACAGGAGTTGTCGCACGCCGGGTTCACTGTCGTGTCCAGCCGGCAGTTCTATTGCGGAACGCTGGAGTTGATCACCGTCACCAAGCAGGTCGCCGAACCGGAGCCTGCTTCCGGTGTTTGATTTGTCACGACGCGCCACGAATGTGGCATTGATGGATTGCCCCGATAGTTCGGTCTATTTGCTGCACAATACGCTCCCGCCAGTTCCAGTGGACCAAACCGGCTCCTGACACCCTGCCACCGTCTGCTACGCCGCCATGTGCTGCGACGGATGCGACATGTGACGACGACGCACCTGCGACTCCTTGCGCGAGACTCGGCGCCGTCTCCTTCCTCTATCGCTTCGGCTCGGCGCTCAACCACCACGTCCACGCGGCCCAGCGCGAATGGCGTCGTGAATCTCTCGCCGTTTGAGTTTCTGGATCGTGTAGCCGATCTCGTGCCACCGCTGCGGAAGCACCGGCACACTGAATGTGGTGGAAACGGGCGTTGTGAGCGTGGGTAGCGGAACGGTCACGCTCGCCCAGAACCCGGGCTCGTTCGGCACGCTGAACATCGGCACCGGCGGAGCCGCTGGCACCTTGGAGGCCACCGTGGTCACAAGTGGCAGTGGCACGGCCCGGGTGAATTTCAACCACACCGGCACGGTCAACTTTGCGCCCAACCTCACAGGCTCGCTGGACGTGACCAAGCTGGGCGCGGGCACAACCGTCCTCAGCGGATCGAGCACCTACAGCGGCGGCACCGTGATTTCCGATGGCGCGCTCTTCCTGTCGAATCTCGGCGACAACGCCTCCGTACTCGGCAGCGGCACTGTTAATGTGCAGGCCGCCGGCACCCTCGGCGGCAACGGCACGGTGCTGGGCGACACCACCGTCTCCGGCGCGCTCGCCCCCGGCAACAGCCCCGGAGCAATTCACTTCGCAAGTGCGCTCACGCTCACCAGCGACGCAGTCGTCAAAATGGAAATTGCCTCCGCCTCGAGCTTCGACCAAATCCTCGTGGATGGCCTGCTCAACTACGACGGGACTTTGCAAATCACATTCCTCAATGGTTTTGACCCGACCGGCCAGTCATTCCAGCTCTTCAACGCCGCGAGCGTCGCCTTCGGTTCGCAGTTCGCCCAGGTCACCACCCTCTACCCGGGTTCGTTCGACACGGCCACCGGAGCGATCACCTTTATCGGGGTGCCCGAACCCGGAACGCTCACGCTGGCCGGGCTGGGAGTCCTGCTGACTCTGCTCCACCGCCGGAAAACCCGCGCGTAGCCCGCTTCGTCGCAGGGACCGCAAACACGAGGCCCTGGTTTCTGAACTTCCGAACTGGATCGCTTCGGGGTCATGCGGCAGCCATGCGGAGCGATAGACGAACCTGAGCCGCTCGACGTCGGGCTGCTCTTCGCCGGAAAGGATCGCTTGGCAGTGCTGCTCAACTGCCGTGTGGATGCCTGAAGACTACGTGGATTTCAGTGCCGGCGGAGAGAGAAACGGGAAGGAGTGCCAGCACAGCGAGCACCAGCAATATGGATGTTGACGGATGTCGCCACTTCGAGCGCATAACAACCGGGCAACATTTCACAATGGTGGACAGGCAGGCGGGATGACGATCAAGCGGTCACGAACCCAGAAAAGGACTTTGGGCGACGGCCTGTTGGGATGGACCCCGCTACAGCAACGCGAGCGATGGATTTGAGGGTACCCTCAGAGATCGTCCTCTATCAGTGCCTCGACACGCCCGGCTTTGACGGCCGCCACCAGCGCCGCATGGTCACGCTCATTCTGGTCGGCATAAGCTTCAGCAAATGCGCCCATGGCCAGGTCGAATTGATCGGATTTACCCAGATAACCACTGATCATGGCCGCATCGCCGGACTTGGCATGGGCGCGCGCCAGAACCCAGCCACACACCTTGGCGTAGTGCTTGAGTTCCCTGGCCCCATAGCCATCGACCGGCAGGGAAAATTTCATATCCCGTAACTGACGGCCAAAGTAATCGTGGCCCAGCCGGCTCCGCGTCCAGCCGAGAAAAATATCGCTGCACGCCTGCATTAAGCGTTGCCCCATGACCACTCGCTGTCCCTGATTCTCGTACCGACTTTTACCCGCATAAGGCTCAAGCACCGAGGGCCGGGCTTCCTTGAACTGGAGAAGTAGCGGGTGATTGTCGCGGGAGAAAAACAGGCCGATATAGGTGCGAGTACCCACGCTGCCGATGCCAACCACCTTGATGGCGGTGTCCTCTAGGCGGTAGCGGTCCAGCAGCCCGTGCAGTTCGTCCGGCAGAGACAGGCGATACGCTTCGAGTGCCTTGGCCACGTCGGCGTCATGCAATGCATCAGTGGCATGGTAAATCAGCGGTGGCTGATCGATCAGACGATGGCGTCCGCCTACCATATTGGTAATTTTTGGCACTATCTGCTCGCCCATCCGTTGCCGAGCCTTATCGGCGTATTTGGTATGGCGTTTCCTATCCTTGGCATCAGTGGCCATGTCGATCAAGGTGTGCCCATCCAGCCGCGTGTACAACGTCTCGAGTGGACTCTTTTTCGCAAAGTCACGCAGCCCTTGTCGATAGGCGCGCGCGCAGCGGATGGCTGCGGCTGTCGTGTCGGCATGATTGTTATCGCGCGAGGCCACTGCAAAGCTCACGGCGAGACGCTTGATATCCCACTCCCAGGGCGCCGGCAGTGTCTCGTCAAAGTCATTGATATCGAAGATCAAATTACGCTCTGGCGAGCCAAAGAAGCCAAAGTTGAGCAAATGGCAATCCCCACAGGCCTGAACCCTTATGCCGCTGACCGGGGTCGCCGCCAGGTCAGCCGCCATCAGCCCGGCTGACCCTCGTAGAAACGTGAAAGGACTCCGTAACATGCGCCCATAACGAATGGGTATAAGTTCGGCTACGCGATCCCGGTTGGATTCCTCGAGAATGCTGACAGGATCGCGCGGCTGGCCGTGTGGGCGCCACTCGGCATGGAGTGCGTGCGGTACGTTGACTTGCAAGGCCTTGCCGGCGTTGACAGCGTCATCTCGCAAAATAAAGTCCGGTCGCGGCTCAGGGATGGGAGGGATAACCGCAATGGAGTTACTGATAGTGCTCACTGTCATCAACATCCTCACTCGTCACGCGACTTGGCGAAAGGTAAAGCCGGCCTGTTGTCTCCACAGGATGAGGTGAATGCGGCATTGGAACGCCTTCGGTTTATTGTAGGAGTTGTTCTCATGCTTCGGTGGGCCATTCATTCTGTTTCTGATCGTTGCCATCATTGCCGGAGTTTTCGGCTTTGGCGGCCTCGCGGTAGCAGCGACTGATATCGCGAGGCTGCCCTTCGTCGTGTTTCTGGTTCTTTTCATGATTGCGTTGTTTGTGGGGCGGCGTAGCACGTCGCCACCGCTCTAAGACATCGCGCATATCCTATAACCTGCAGGGGGCAGCCATGAACGAATTGAAATTCAAGGGCGAGTGGAACGAGCTGAAAGGCAAGCTCAAGCAGAAGTACGCCCAACTGACCGATGACGATCTCATATACGCAAAGGGCAAGGAAGACGAACTCTTGGGCCGACTGCAGAAGAAATTGGGTCAGCGGCAGGATGAGATCCGCAGGCTCATTGCCGACCTGTAGCAATGAACTCCCACAGTGGTCAGATGCGATGCTGTGTGCGATCGCTGCGGCGGGCATTTTTGCAGCCAGTGCCGTGACACTGGAGATGCGAAGCGCCGCGGACGCCGTTCAAGGCCTGCGTGCCCATGTCGCATGCCACACGGTGGCGCTCCCGACTGCCCTGGCCGGTTCGGCATCCGGCATGCCCGTCGAACGCTTGCGGCAGTGAAGTTGACCAGGCTATCCTTCGATTTTTTCCAGTGCCCGGCTATTCATGATGCAATTTGTTCTACCATGATGGACGCCGCCGCCGTGGTTCCGCCCGCGTTCCCCCCACACCTTCCCGGCTCATCCTTTCGATGCCCCCTCGCCGCACTGCCATTGTCACCGGGGGAGCCAGCGGGCTGGGCCGGGCTCTCTGTCGGCGGCTGGCCCGCGATGGCTGGGAGATCGCCATCTGCGATATCGATGAGGCAGGCGCCGCCGAGACGCTGCAGTTCGTGCGGGATGCCGGCGGGGATGGGCGTGTCGAACGGCTCGATGTGACCGATGCCGCCGCCTGGAGCAGCCTACGAAAGCGTCTCGAGACAGACTGGCCGCAGCTCGACTTGCTTATCAATAATGCTGGCGTCGCGGTGTCGGGGGAGGTGGGGCAGTGCGCGCTGGAGGACTGGCACTGGATCGTGAACATCAACATCTGGAATGCGATCCACGGCTGCCACACGTTTGTCGATTGGCTGAAGCGGAATCCGCGTGGCGGCTATCTGATCAACACCGCCTCGCTGGCCGCCTTCGGATCGTTTCCAGGCATGGCGGCCTACAACCTCACCAAGGCGGCGGTGGTGTCGCTCTCCGAAACGCTTCATGCCGAACTGCTGCCGCATGGGGTCGGGGTGACGGTGCTCTGCCCGTCGTTTTTCCCGACCTCCCTGCTCGATTCGGCTCGGTTTTCCACCGAGCACGACCGGCGCATGGCGCGGAGTGAGTTTCTCCAGTCGCGGCTCACAGCCGACGCCGTGGCCGATGCTGCGGTAGCGGCGATGCATGCCCGGCGGCTGTATGTGGTGCTGCCGGCGAAGGGGCGGTGGATCTGGTGGCTGAAGCGTTTGTCGCCGCCGCTGTTTTTTTGGGCTGTGGCGCGGGAGATAAACCGCCGCGTGGCACGGGCAGCACAGCCCGACGTGCCGTGAACGGTCTCAACCTTCATACGATCGGCCGCTCGTAAACCGTCCAACACTTGTGGAAGTGCCGTTGACAGGTCTATTCTTCAGGAAGTGCCGTTGACCGGGCTATTCCTAGGCCGTTCCGAAGGGCGTTTAGGACTTGCCTGATGAGTGATGAGAGTGAGCCGATTGCCATTGTGGGAATCGGCTGTCGTTTTCCAGGCGGTGTCGCTGATCCAAGCTCACTTTGGCACAAGTTGATCCAGGGATTTGACGCGGTAGCCGAAATCCCCAACGACCGCTGGTCGCCAAGCACGTTCTATGACGCCGAGCTCGGGCGGCCGATGAAGAGCTGTTCGAAGTGGGCCGCTCTTCTTCCGGACGTCGACCAGTTCGACGCCGGCTTCTTCGGCATCTCCGACGCCGAGGCCGAAGTCATCGATCCACAGCAACGACTGCTGCTGGAAACAGCTTGGGAGGCGATGGAAGACGCAGGGTATGTGCCGAATCCGGATGGGGAGCGAACCGGCGTCTTTGTCGGTATCAGCACGCACGATTACGAGGTTCTGCAAGGTTCCATTCTGCACTTGAATGAGGCGAGCCCCTATTCATCGACAGGCCTAGCCGGCAGCATCGCGGCCAATCGTCTCTCCTACTGTTTTAATTTCACAGGCCCCAGTTTTTCCGTCGACACAGCCTGCTCTTCATCGCTGCTGGCGGTCCATCTTGCCTGCCAGAGCCTGAGGAGGCGGGAGTGCGGAGCTGCCCTGGCAGCTGGCGTCGGCTGCCTTCTTGGTCCGCACAATTTCATAGCCTTCTCCAGCATGGGCGTACTCTCGCCGGATGGACGCTGTCGAGCCTTCGACGCGCGGGCGAACGGGTTTGTACGGGGCGAGGGAGTGGGGGCGATCCTGCTGCGGCCGTTGCGAGATGCCTTGGCCAGCGGCGATCGGATCTATGCGACGATTGTCGCCACGGGGACGAATCAGGACGGGCGAACTCGCGGATTAGCACTGCCCAGCCGCGAGTCGCAAGTAGCCCTGTTGCGAAGCACGTGCCAACAGGCGGGAGTGTCTCCTCAGGACATCGTCTATGTCGAAGCGCACGGGACCGGCACCGCGGTCGGCGATCCTGTCGAAGCCGCCGCGTTGGGCGAGGTGTTCGGAAGCGGCCGAGATCCGGGCCAAGAACTCCTCATCGGCTCTATCAAGACCAACATCGGGCATCTCGAGGCCGGGGCCGGCATCGCGGGAATCATCAAGTGCGCGCTGTGCCTGAAGCACGGAGCGGCGCCACCCAACCTGCATTTCGAACACCCCAATCCTGCCATCGATTTCCAACGCTGGCGGCTGAAGGTTCCTACACAGGTAGAACCATTTCCGCCCCTCCCAAACAACGGGCAACCAGCGCACTGGCTCGCGGGCGTGAACTCCTTTGGGTTCGGCGGTAGCAACGCTTTTGCTCTCCTGAGGAGCCAGCCGCAACAGCCTGAGCATCGTGAGCAAGGAGAGCCGCCGGACGCGAACGACAACGGAGTCTATCTCCTGCCGATATCGGCTCGCAGCGAGGAAGGGTTACGGGCCCTCGCCCAGCGGCACGCAGACTTTCTCAAGACAGCCGAGACGGAATCGCACAACGACCTGCGCAATCTCGTCTTT
>CAIRDU010000495.1 GCA_903877395.1 uncultured Planctomycetaceae bacterium | reverse complement strand
GCCCAAGCCTTTCATCCCCGTGAACCACACCATCCACCACACGCTCCATTTCTACAAATCGTCGTCGGCGATCGGCATTCTTGAGAATTCGGAATCTGGCGAAAAGCCGCCTCTGGTACATTCGCCGCAAGTCGTCCATAGGCCCATTTCGGTCAAATTCGCAGTATGCCCGAACCGCCCAGTCGCCTATCATTTGGGCTGATCGCAGTCGTTTCATCGGAGAGACTGCCCACATTCCAAAGCCTCTTTTGCGATACCTGAATGCCCACACAGCCTCGATCCGTCCGAATTGAAGCGTTCCACGCCCTCCTAGCCAACCGCATCGCCGTACTGGACGGGGCCATGGGAACCATGGTTCACGCCCTTGCACTCAACGAACAGGGGTTTCGCGGCGAGCGTTTTTCCTCGCACCCGAAGGACCTTAAAAACTGCATCGATGTGCTGACGCTCACGCAAGGCGACGCAATTCGAGGCATCCACTCCGCCTATCTGGAGGCCGGTGCCGACATCATCGAGACCAACACGTTTGGGGCGACACGTATGGCCCTGTCCGATTTCGGGCTGGCCGACCATGTTCGCGAAATCAATCTCACGGCAGCTCGGCTGGCCCGAGAGGCGGTGGACGCCGCCACGGCGAAGTCGCCTGATCGTCCGCGGTTTGTGGCCGGTTCCATTGGCCCCACAAACAAGCAGCTTTCAATCGCAGGGAACGTCTCCGATCCAGGCCACCGGGATGTGACGTTCGACGAGATGGTGGCAAACTACCGCGAGCAAGTAGAGGCGCTCTTAGAAGGAGATGTCGATATTCTGCTCGCCGAAACGGCCTTCGACACGCTCGTGCTGAAGAGTTGTCTCTACGCTATCCAACAGGTCTTTCAAGACACGGGCATTCGGATTCCTGTGATGGCCTCGTTCACTGTTTTTGAAGGGGGCCGCACGCTCTCGGCCCAAACAGTTGAAGCCTGTTGGCTGAGCATCGCCCATGCCGACCTTGTAAGTGTGGGAATCAACTGCGCACTGGGCCCAGAAAAACTTCGTTCCCATCTGGCCGATCTGGCCCGGATAACACCGCTGCCCACGAGTTGTTATCCCAATGCTGGCCTCCCAAACGCCATGGGCGGCTTCGACGAAACTCCCGAGATGATGGCGAAAGTGCTCGGCGAGTTTGCTGCCGAGGGCTGGCTCAACATCATTGGTGGCTGCTGTGGCACAACGCCGCCGCACATCCGTGCCATTGCCGACGCAGTGTCGAAGCATCCACCGAGAGTGCCCACCCCACCACCGGTGCTATCTAGGTACTCCGGCCTCGAAATGCTGGAGATCCGTCCTGAGAGCAGCTTCACCATCATTGGCGAACGCACCAACGTGACAGGCTCTCGCGCCTTTGCGAGGCTGATTCGCGAGGATCGTTACGAGGAGGCGCTGACCGTTGCAAGGCAGCAGGTTGAGGGGGGCGCCAACATAATCGATGTGAATGTCGATGAGGGAATGCTCGACGGGCCCGTTGTGATGACCAAGTTTCTCACGTTGATCTCCAGCGAGCCGAATGTGGCCCGCGTGCCGATCATGATCGACAGTTCGCGATGGAGCGTGCTGGAGGCCGGGCTCAAGTGCCTTCAAGGCAAGGGAATTGTGAACTCCATCAGCCTCAAGGGGGGCGAGGAAGAATTTCTGCGACAGGCCCGGATCGTGCGTCAGTATGGGGCAGCGGTCGTCGTCATGGCGTTTGACGAGGAGGGGCAGGCTACGGACGTAGACCGTAAAGTCTCCATCTGCTGCCGAGCCTACGCCCTGCTGACCGAAAAGGTTGGGTTCCCACCCGAAGACATTATCTTTGACCCAAACATTCTCACCGTTGCCACAGGCATCGAAGAACACAATCGCTATGCGATCAACTTCATCGAAGCCACACGGCGCATCAAAGAACAGATGCCGTTGGCAAAGGTGTCGGGCGGCGTGAGTAACATCTCGTTCTCCTTCCGCGGCAACGACGCGGTGCGAGAGGCGATGCACTCAGCCTTTCTCTACCACGCGATCAAAGCTGGCATGGACATGGGCATTGTCAACGCGGGACAACTGGCCCTCTACGAAGAGATCGAGCCACAATTGCTCGAGCGCATTGAGGATGTGCTCTTCGATCGCCGGCCAGATGCCACTGATCGGCTCACCGAGTATGCCGAAGGCGTTAAAAAACGCGACCCGGCCGACGCGACACAGGCCGATGCCTGGCGCAGCCTTGACGTTGAAGCAAGGCTGTCGCATGCGTTGGTAAAAGGGCTTGTCGACTACATTGAAACTGACATCGACGAGGCACGCACAAAATATGCTGTGAGCCTCGACATCATTGAAGGACCGCTGATGCAAGGAATGCAGGTCGTTGGCGACCTGTTCGGCCAAGGAAAAATGTTTCTGCCGCAGGTTGTGCGAAGCGCCCGCGTCATGAAGAGGGCCGTGAACCACCTTCTGCCCTTCATGGAGCAGGAGCGACTCGCGCAGGGTCGGAAGCAAACTAGCCGAGGCCGCGTGCTGATGGCGACAGTGAAGGGCGACGTACACGATATTGGCAAGAATATTGTTGGTGTCGTGCTTGGCTGCAACGGCTACGAAGTGATCGATCTGGGAGTGATGATCTCCTCGGCTAAAATCGTAGAGGCTGCCCGGGAACACAGGGTTGATATCGTGGGCCTGAGTGGCCTGATCACGCCGAGCCTCGACGAGATGGTGCACGTGGCCGAGGAATTCGAGCGAGCCCAGTTCACGGTGCCTATTTTAATAGGCGGTGCAACGACATCTGCGAGGCATACGGCCGTTAAGATCGCCCCACAATATTCCAACGCCGTGGTCCACGTGCTCGATGCATCCCGGGCGGCAGGCGTGGTCGAAAAGCTTCTCAATCCGGCGACACAGACAACGTTTACAGAAAACAATCGGGCAGAGCAGCGGCGAGACGTAGAAAATTTCAAGCGGCGGCAGCAGACGACGCTGGTGCCCTATGCCGCTGCACAAGGCAAGCGATGGACGACAGACTGGGCTCGGGCGCCGATTGAAACACCTGATT
>CAIRDU010000494.1 GCA_903877395.1 uncultured Planctomycetaceae bacterium | reverse complement strand
GGGCTTCGAAGGCGGGCCGCGATGGCCGACCGGCTAACCAGCCGGGCCACGAGGATGATTATTACTTCGCGTACGAGAGTGTCTTTACCGATCCCTACATTACGGCGGGTCGTAAGGAACACGCGCCGGATTGCATCGGAGATTTTATTGGGCTCAGTCAGAACAAGTGGGCGGATTTGGGGGGCGAGTGCCGGGGCAATATCGATGGGTTCTCCTATGTGTATTGGAGCAAGGGGGGCGATCGCCGTTGGGTGCGTCTGGGTCAGGAGCCAACCATTCCGGCCGGTTCGGATATTCCTTCCGGGTTGGTGTCTTGGACGCGATATCGGGGAGGTGATGCGGCCAGTTTCTGCCAATTGACCGATTTCAATCCGACGGTTTCCGGGGGGCGCGGTTTTACTTATTTAGACCTCAAGGCGGAGATCCGCGCGGGTCGTCCGGTGCTCCTCTTTATGCAGCCTTCTGGGGGAGGGTCTCGGACGGTGGCCGGTGTCGGTGGTGTGAATCCGGAGATCCATGGGATGCTGGCCTATGGCTATTGGATCGACAACGACGGCACCGAGTATGTTCGCTATCGCACCAGTTGGGCCAGTGGTGATCAAATGCTCTCGCCGTGGACGGCCGCGCCGTGGTTATCAGGCACTCTGGGCTTCCCGCTCCGAGGGGTGATTGCCTATCAGCCGGTGACCAAGATTCGTTCGATTCGCCGGGATGGAGGCGAGGTGGTGATCGTCTGGGACGGTTCGGTGGCCAAGGTTCGTGATGGGTTGAGCGGCGAACGTCGGCAGGCCCAGCAGTTCGTGGTGGAGCGGGCCGATGTACCGGATGCCTCTGTCTGGACCTCGGTTTCGGGGCGTCTGGAGGTCCGTGAATTCCGTGGACCCGCGCCCGCCGGCGGGAATGCTTTTTATCGGGTCCGCTCAGTAACGACGCTGTGAACTAGGGGATCTCGGCGGATCCAGCCACCGCCCAGCACCCGGTCTCCGTCATAGAAGACGCAGGCTTGTCCTGGGGTCACGGCCCGGGCGGGTGCGTGGAGGCGGACTGTCGCGGTCTCTTGCGGCCCGGGTCTCACCGTGGCGGCCGCGCCGGGATGGTTGTATCGGATCTTAGCGACGCACTCGAAGGATTCAGGCGGTTGATCCCAGGGAATCCAATTGCAGTGGTCCACGGTGAATTCGGAGCGGCTCAGCTGCGACTCGTCGCCGACAACGACTCGATTGTTCGCCGGGTCTAATTCGAGGACGTACAGCGGATTTGGGGAGGAAATGCCGAGGCCTTTGCGTTGGCCGATGGTGTAGAATTCGATGCCGTCGTGGTGTCCGAGTACCTGGCCCTGGGTGTCCACGATCTCGCCGGTGTGGCGCTCCACGAGTTTCGACTGTTCGAGGAATCGTCCGTAGTTGTTGTCTGGCACGAAGCAAATCTCCATCGACTCTTCCTTGTCGGCGGTGCGCAGTCCGCATTCGCGGGCCACGTCGCGGGTGTCGGCTTTGGTTTTTTCGCCGAGGGGGAAGAGTACGCGGGCCAGTTGGTGTTGGCGGAGTGAGAAGAGGAAGTAGCTTTGGTCTTTGCGAGGGTCGCGGCCGCGGAGCAAGAGGGATCGTCCTTCGGCGGTGTGTTCGACGCGGGCGAAGTGCCCGGTGGCTACGAGGTCGCAGCCCAGTTGTCGGGCTCGGTCGAGGAGAGTTCCAAACTTGAGGTGCTGGTTGCACATCACGCAGGGGTTCGGCGTCCGTCCGGCTCGGTATTCTTCGGCGAAGTAGCCGATGACGCGTTTTTGGAATTCGGCCGATTCGTCGATGAGGTAGTAGGGAATGCCGAGGCTGGCGCTGACGCTGCGGGCGTCCATGACCGCCTGGGGTCCACAGCATTTGTCCTCGGCGCGGTTGACGCAGTCTTGCGGCCACAGCTTGAGGGTGACCCCCACGACTTCGAATCCTTGCTCCTGAAGCAAGGCCGCCGCGGCCGAGGAATCGACGCCGCCGCTCATGCCTACCAATATTCGTTGTCTTCGCTGAACCGAGTTGGTCACGGCGATAAGTATACTGGGCGGCGCGCCGAAGGCGACTCTCGTCGCTCCGCGGGAACGGTCCTGCGCTCGCTGAGTAGGCTCTAGGGAGGAGGAGCTTTCGCGCTGCGCACTTTGGGGATTTGCTGTTCGCCTCCAAGGCTCGCTGCGGACCGTTCCCGCTCCGCT
>CAIRDU010000493.1 GCA_903877395.1 uncultured Planctomycetaceae bacterium | reverse complement strand
CGTGAATCTGATCGTCATCAATTGTGCCGCTCAGAAAAACCTTGTCGTGCGTGCCGGGTAGATCGACGGTGGAGTTGAATGATTTGAGATGGCCGTCGGCGTCGATCAAAAGACTGCCTCGGGCGTCAAACGTGACGGGATCGATGACTCGCTGCAGCAGCGGCTTGGTCCATGCCGGCAGAATTTTATCCAGCGGGAGGCGATCCAAGTGAAGCAGACTCTCGACGCAGATGCCGCCGCCAGCGATGGCTCGCGACTGACCGGTGGCCCATCCCAGGGGGTGGCCGTTCCAATGCACCGTCCACGCCACCGGAATCAGCCGATTGTTTGACGCATAATACGCCTGATAGCCAGGAGGCGATCCCGGCCTCAGCGCAGGCAAAATTTTCTCAACAACCAGCCAACTGGTTGTGAGGGACCAAAAGAGAATAACGATTGCAGCCAGCCATGGACGTTGCATCGCAGGGTCGCCGGGGCTTAGACGTCGGGAGGCACAACCCCCGGCTATAAAAGCCTAACAAAAATGGCCTCTGTAAGGGATTGTGCGACGCAGGTGCCGAAAATGGCTGGCGGACAGGGCTTCTCTCAAGGGGCTGCTACCAGAGTCTATTTCTGGCACTTTGGAGGATTTGGAAGGGACTTTCGCATGGGCTCAAAACCTTGCGGAAATCTCATGAAATCGGGAATTGTGAATTGGCCTTCACAGCCATAGACTCATGGCCTGTTGGAACGAGCTGCAACGGCGGTTTCTTCACGGAGGGTAAGTCGATGGGAAACCCAGTCTACTATCATCAAGGATGTCCGGTGTGCGGTCGCACGCTTCGCATCCGCGTGACGCTGCTTGGCAAGCGTGTTTTCTGCCAGCACTGCGGCGGTGGTTTTTTAGCGATGGATGCATCGATGGAATCCACCATCGCATCGGAGTCATCAGCATCGGTCAGTGTGTGCGAGTCGTCGGTAGAGATTGCTTCGCCGTTGATTGAGGAGGTCGCGGCGGATCGCTTGCAATCAACGCGAGTCAACGAACTCATCGAGCAGGCCGAGTGGGTACTGGAGCAGGCTGCCAGCATCGGTCTCTCGGGCGACGTCGGCTGGACGGCACTCGACTAAGGATCCGAACGAATCAGGGTTTGGGTAAGCGGCTGAAACGCGATCGGCCAACTGTCTGTGTCCAGCTTGGCTAGGGTTGCCAGTTGCTGCCAGTAGTCGGGAAACGTTTTGCCCACACAGGCCGGATCCAGAATGCCTACGCCCGGCACTCGCAGTCCTGCCAGCGAAAGGCTCATGGCCATGCGGTGGTCGTCGTAGGTGGCAAGTGTTGCCGCTTTCAGCGTTGTCGGATGGAGGGGCGGACGGATTGTGAGTCCGTCGGCGTGTTCGCCGATATCGGCCCCGAGTTTGCGGAGTTCGCAGGCCAGATCGCTGATTCGGTCTGTCTCCTTGTCGCGTATGTGCGCAACGTTGCGAATCGTGGTCGGCCCATCGGCAAACAGTGCGACGACGGCCAACGTGGGCACCGTATCACTGATGGCGTTCATGTCGATGTCGATACCTCGCTGGGCTCGTCCGCTGACAGTGATCGATTGGCTGGCTGCGCTGTTGTCCCACTGCACTGTACAACCCATCTTTTCCAAGCAGTCGCAGAAGCCGATATCGCCTTGCATGCTTTGCCTCGAAAGCCCATCCACTCGCACGCTGCCACCGGTGATGGCTGCGGTGGCGAAAAAATAGCTGGCGGCTGAGGCATCAGGCTCGATCGTGTAGTCGGCCGCGGCATAGCCCGATGGAGCGATCTGCCAGCGGCTTGCGACAGTCGATTCGCATTGAGCGCCGAAGCTAGCCATCACTTGGCGTGTGATTTCCAGATAGGGCAGCGACACCAACCGACCTTCAAACTCAAGCATCATGCCAAGGGGCGTACAGGGAGCGATCATGGCCAGACCGCTTGCAAACTGGCTCGATGTGTTGCCACGTACGGTGGTGTGTCCACCAGCCAGCCCCTGGGATCGCACGACAACAGGCGGGCAGTCGCCTGGGCTCTCAGCTACAGCATCGACGCCAAGCCCGCGAAGAGCCTCAAGCAAATCGCCGATTGGTCGCTTGCGCATGCGAGGCGTGCCGTCGAGTCGATACATGCCGTGCCCCAGTGCGCACACTGCCGAGAGAAAGCGGATTGTCGTGCCACTGGCGGCACAGTCGATCGAAGCGTTCCCCGCCGGGATCGCGCCGCCGCATCCTTCAATGCGAATCGTTCTGCCCTGCCAGTTGGGCACAATAGAAATTCCCAATGCGGCCAGGCCCTCTGCCATCACCCGCGTGTCTTGACTATCAAGCACACCAGACAACAGGCTTGTGCCGCGAGCCAAACTCGCGCACACCATCGCACGATTGGTGATGCTTTTGGAACCAGGAGGGCGGATGGAGCCGTGCACAGGTCGCGGGCACAGTGGAATGCAAAGGGGGTCGGTCATACGAAGATTGCAGGGTGTACAAACGAGCGAAAAAAGAGAGTCAAGCGAACAGGAGTCTTGTTGGGATTGGGGTTACAGGCTCGATCGCCGGTAGCCGGGATGATTTGCCTGAAACAATTCCGGCAGCCACCGTGCCCCAATGCCTGGCCGTGTGGGGATTGCGATGTGCCCGTCTGCAATCTTCACGTTCTCGTCAATCAGGAGCGGATAGAGCGTTGCGATGTGTGCCCGCACCGTTTCCTGAAATGCCACGCCGGAATGAGCTGCCGCGACATTGATCCCGGCCAGCAGCGTGAATGGTCCGGTGCAGTCGTGCATCAGGGTTGGCACGTTATAGAGTTGAGCCAGATCCGCGATGCGACGCGTTGCCGTGATTCCGCCAACCCACGTGGGATCGATCATGACGTAGTCTGCTGCACGCGCGTCTAAGGCCTGACGGTAGTGGTCGGCCATGATCAGCATTTCGCTTACCGCGATCGGCACATCGATCTCGGCACGGAATGCCGCCATCGCCCCAATCGAGTCCGGCCGGAGCACGTCTTCCATCCAGAGCGGACGGATAGCCCGCATGCCTTCGGCAATGCGGCGGGCAGCCGCGAGCGAGAAGAAGCCGTGCCCATCCAGCATCAATTCGATCGAGTCGCCGACCCGTTCTCGAATCTTTTCAAACGGAGCGATGCCTTCGCGCACATCTTTTGCTGAAAGAAAGTGGCCACCTTGCCGCCGATAGACCGCATCAAAAGACCACAGCTTCATTCCCTTATACCCAAGCTGGATGAGTTCTTCAGCGAGGTCTGCCGGTGCATGGACACTCGCCCAATTATCTTCGAGCGGCCCGGGTTGGCCAGAGTCTCCATGCCCAGGCCATCCTACAGATGTTGGTGTTTGGCGGTTGGTGCGACCGTAAAACGGCCCGCCGCAACTGTTGTAGACAGGCACTGCATCCCGAACTGGGCCGCCCAGCAAACGCCAGACTGGTTGCTCGGCGAGTTGGCCAGCGATATCCCACAACGCGACATCGACAGCCGACAACGCGCGGAATTCTGCCCCGGTGCCGCCAAAGGCCAACATCCGTTCGGAGAGGAATCGCCAGTGGCTCTCAATCGCTCGGGCGTCGCTGCCGAGCAAACGATGCGACATGAAGTCATGCACAATCGCCGCTGCGGCCGTTGGAATGTAGTAGGTCTCGCCATGCCCAATAACAGGCACTCCGCCAACGGATCCGGCATCGGTATGAATCCGCACTGCCAGTAAGCCGGGCATGATGTCGTGCGGCACCACCGTCTCGATCGCCACAATGCGTGGCCCACGTCGGTAGGCGTGTTCCTGAGGAACGCTCGAGGCTCGGCTTACGAAAAGAGAGTTTGATTCGGAAGTCATTTTCTGGAGTTCTTTAAAAAAGGCATGAGGCGTTGCCATCCACGCAATCGACCAACCCGTACCCGAAAACAGACAGCAAGTATGCGATGGCGTGGCCTGACCAGTATACTGCTCTGGTGGATTGCGCCGACTCGATCGCCCTCCGATGGAAGGCGATCGAGCTTGGAGCGTCTTTTGTTCATTCACCGTAGGAGTCGATTGCCGATGAGAGGCCTGTTCGTTGGAGTGATCACTGGAGTCGTCGTGTTGTGCTCAACCCTGCGCGCAGAAGAGGTTGGCCCCGATTGGGTCAAGGTGACGGGCGATCCTGGATGGCAAGCCCGAGACTCCAGCGGCGAGATCGTCTTCAAAGACAAGATGTGGCTGCTGGGAGGTTGGTACGACTCGTTTCACGCTCCGCCCCGCGATGTGTGGAACTCAGCCGACGGCAAGGCGTGGCACTGTGTTGAAAAGGATGCCCCGTGGAAATATAGCGACCTCGGGATGACGCTCGCGTTTGGCGATGCGATGTGGTTTATGGGCGGCTGGACCAACGGACGCCTGGCCGGCCACGGCGCCACCAACGAAGTGTGGTCATCGACCGATGGCGCGAAGTGGCAACTTACTGGCAAGGCTGGCTGGAGCCCCCGCCTTGCCGCGGCAGTCGTTGAGTTCAAGG
>CAIRDU010000492.1 GCA_903877395.1 uncultured Planctomycetaceae bacterium | reverse complement strand
CGATCACCCCCCTCGTAATCGTCAGAGCACACACCACCAACTCGATGCCGCCGCTGGCGCCCAGCGTGTGGCCGAGCTGGCTCTTCGTACTCGAGATCGCAAGCCGCTTGGCGTGATCGCCAAAGACGCGTTTCATGGCGATCGTCTCTGCCTTGTCGCCTAAGGGCGTGCTTGTGCCATGGGCGTTGATATACTGCACGGCGTCAGGGCGAAGCCCTGCATCGGCTAGAGCCATCGTCATGGCCCTGGCAGCACCGAGGCCATCCTCGTCGGGCTGCGTGATGTGGCCAGCATCGCCGCTGGCACCATAGCCCATGAGTTCGCCGTAGATGCGGGCACCCCGGCTCCGGGCGTGCTCGAACTCCTCCAAGACCACCACGCCAGCTCCCTCGGCCAACACGAAGCCGTCGCGATCTGCATCAAACGGACGGCTGGCCTGCTGCGGAGCATCGGCGCGAAATGAAAGGGCTCGCATGTTTTGAAAGCCAGCCAAACCCATTGGAGTGAGCGCGGCCTCACTCGCGCCAGTGACCATCACGTCGGCATCGCCGTACTGAATAGCGCGAAGAGCATTGCCAATTGAATTAGCCGCGCTGGCACAGGCCGTGGCAACCGCAAAATTAGGGCCTTTGATTCCATACATCGCCGAAACGTGGCCGCTGGCGGAATTCACCATCAGCTTTGGAATCGTAAACGGGGAAACCTTGTCGACCCCTTTCATAAGTAACCGCTCGTGTTGCGATTCAAACTCAGAAAGACCGCCGATGCCCGAACCGATCGCGACACCGCAGCGGTAGGGATCTTCTTGGGCGAAATCGATTCCCGAATCGACCACAGCGTCTGCTGCCGAGGCCATCGCAAACTGCGTAAACCGATCTAGACGGCGCAATTCCTTAGCGCCGGCAATGCCCTGCTCCTCGGGATTCCAAGGCACTTCGCCGGCAAACTGCACCCGATAGGCAGAGACGTCAAAGAGCGTGATCGGCCCTACGCCGCTGTCGCCGCGCAGAAGGCGATCCCAGAAAACTTCAAGCTTTCGGCCAAGAGATGTGACGACACCAAGGCCCGTCACTACAACGCGTCGTTTCATTCACCGCACCATCAACCCTGATGCTTCTCAACAAACTCAACCGCCTGCCCGACGGTTTGGATTTTTTCGGCCGCATCATCTGGAATGTTGATCTCAAACTCTTCCTCGAGCTCCATGACCAACTCGACTGTATCGAGAGAGTCGGCACCGAGATCGTTGATAAACGAAGTCTCGAGCGTGATCTGTTCCTTACTGACACCCAACTGGGATGCAACGATATCGACTACTCGATCTTGGACTGAAGCCACCTTTTGAATCCTCCTGGCATTCCGTCCGACGCTGTCAAATCAACAGGCATCGGAAGAAACAAGTTTTGATACAGAAATCGTTTTTCGGCAATGGAACCAGACATCATTCTGCGACTGCCGCGTCGGCGAAGATATAACCGCTTCGGGCCCAGACTGTCCAGACCGGACAAAACGGCCTGCACGACGCAGGTTCTACCCGATCAGCCCGCCATCAATCGTGAGCACCTGTGCGGTGATGTAGCCCGACGAGGGCGCCACCAGAAAGAGCACCGCTTCGGCGATTTCCCACGCCTCGCCCAACCGCTTCGCCGGAACGCGTTTTTTGACCTCGTCCAGCAGGGCAGGGCCCAACGCTGCAGTCATGTCACTGGCAATAAACCCAGGGGCTACTGCGTTGACCGTCACTTTTCGCCCGGCAAGCTCCTTGGCAACCGTGCGGGTAAGCCCCACGAGACCGGCTTTTGAAGCTGAATAATTGGACTGGCCGGGATTCCCAATCAGGCCAGAAACGCTCGCCACATTCACGATTCGGCCGTAACGTTGCTGCATCATCGGACGGCTCACCGCCCGCATGAACAAAAACGGCCCCCGGAGGTTGGTGGCGATGACTTCGTCCCACTCCTCGTCGCTCATTCGAGGCAGGAGCGTATCGCGAGTCATCCCGGCATTATTCACGAGGATGTCAATGCGGCCAAACTTTGCATGAATTGCATCCACGACGGCCGACACCTCCTCCGACTTTGAGACATCGCATGGAAATTCTTCCGCCTTGCCTCCCGCGCTCCGAATGCCTGCGGCCACAGTGGCCAGCTTTCCGACGCTGCGGGCCACCAGTGCCACGGTGGCTCCATTGGCTGCGAGCGTGGCGGCGATGGCTTGCCCAATGCCTTGCGAGGCGCCTGTCACAATCGCCACTTGGCCAACCAAGTCGACTCCCAGCCGCCGCTGATCTGTCACTGCCACCGTTTTGTTAGTTTCCTCAGCCATCATGTGGTTCCCTTATGCTTGCTCTGTATCTTCAAAAGTAGGTGCCGTCCAACTGAACCGAATTGCGAGCGTTTCGTTTTGTCTTGCGATGCTCATGGAGCGATTGAATCCAACACGCCAGAGCATACAACGCTCCGGTCGATCCGTTTCATAAGGCCTCGCAGCACGCGGCCGGGCCCGACTTCCCAGATGGAACCCACGCCCACGGAAAGCAGGTACTCGACAGAGGCCTGCCACTCCACAACGCCTACCACCTGCCGGGCCAGAAGACGACGAATTTCAGCGGGATCGTCGTGCGGACGGGCATCCACATTGCTCACAACAGGAATCCGTGGCGGGCGAATCGGGACTCCCGCGAGCGCGTCTCTCAGGTGTGCCACGGCCGACTCCATCATCGGGGTATGGAAAGCGCCAGCCACTTCCAGCCGCACGCACTTCATCGCCCCAGCAGCCTCAGCGGCGTCTGCCAGCCGACGGCAGGCCTCTGCCGACCCAGAGACAACGCTATTGCCAGGACACAGAACATTGGCCAACTCAAGCACATCGTCTCCGCGGGCTTGGTCGCACAACGTCTGGATCGATTCGCGGTCCAATCCCAACACGGCCAGCATGGCCCCAGGCCGCATCTCCGCGCACTCCTGCATGGCCCGGCCGCGAACGTCAACGAGCCTAACAGCATCGTCGAAATCGATGGCACCGGCAAAGACCAGTGCCGTGTACTCGCCCAGCGATAAGCCCGCAGTCATCGACACACTTCCAAGCGGATTGTCGGTCCGGCTCTTGAGCACTTCCAGCATGGCTAGGCTCGTTACTAAAATGGCCGGCTGGCTTATGGACGTTGTGTTGAGCTGGTCCGACGGACCGTTTTTACAGATGGCAGCCAGATCGTAACCGAGGATCGCACTGGCTCGCGAGAACAGTTCCGCAGCCCCCGGATTGGCGTCGCACCACTCGCCCACCATGCCAACCGACTGCGCGCCTTGACCGGGAAAAAAAACGGCAGTCAGCCCAGATGGCGGTGGGCTGCGATCTGATGGCGTGACTCTTGGCTCACGTGCCAACGGCCTATTCCTTCATCTTTACAACGGCGCGGCCCATGTAAAAGCCGCAATTGCCGCAGATCCGGTGCGTGGGCACGGCCTTTCCGCAATTGGAGCAGAATGTCAACTGCCTGGGCGTAAGAAAATCGTGGGCCCGACGGGAGCCCGTTTTTTGATTGGATTGACGTCGCTTTGGAACTGCCATGAGATCACCTCGGAGCCTACGGACGAATGAACGGCGTACTCTAGCCGCCAAAGCCCACTGCGGTCAATCTGAGGCACAATTTCGACGGCAAAGTCGCAAGGAGCAATGGGGCACAACGCTGCCTAGCCTCGACTTTTACCGTGCACTCCACGTGCCAGTCACGACGGCAGGATGCCCTTCAAACTCAAACAGCCGCCGCCGACTAAAATAGCCGCCGCTGAGG
>CAIRDU010000491.1 GCA_903877395.1 uncultured Planctomycetaceae bacterium | reverse complement strand
CCGGCCAATCCCGCGAGTGCCGCCGGTCACCAGTGCGGTCTTACCGGTGAGATCAAAGCGATTCAGATTCGGTGGTGAGGATGCGTGTGTCATGCCCGACTCATCGTACCGATCCTCTTCGCTGGAGAAACCTCCGCGTTGATCTCCGCGTAGCGTGAGACATTGCCTACCCGCCGCCCCCCGAGCCACACCCCCTCCAAACGCAGCGAATCGGTCCAGAGAGCCAGATCTGCCAGCCGACCAGGGGCAATCAGGCCAATCTCATGGTCGAGGCCAAGCGACGTGGCCGGATTGAGCGTTACGGTGCAAATCGCCTCGTGCGCCGGCAATCCTGTGAACCGCAAAAAATTACGAAACATATCTGGAAGGAGGAGGCCGCTGCCGGTGAGCGTGTGGCGATCGGTGCGACCCACTCCATCTTTCTTATAAAATCGCCGGCCATCATCCCAGATGTACTCACCGTCCGGGCGGCCCGCCTTTGGCACGCAGTCGGTGACAATGCACAGGCTTTTTGCGCCCCGGCACCTCACCACCAGTTGCACAAGCAGAGGATGCACGTGCGCCCCATCGCAGATCAGGTGGATCCAACGGACTCGCTCGTCTACGAGGGCAACCTGCTCGAGTGTGGGTTGCTGCACGCCGGAGTCGCCAATGAGCCCCGAGTTGTTGTCAAACACGTGACCAAGCACACTGGTGCCCGCATCGATGCAGGCCAGAACCTCGTCGGCCGTTGCCGCTGAATGGGCCATCGACACGATCTTTCCAGCGGCCACAAGCCGCGCGACAGCAGCCGGCGAATCGGCGAGCCCAGGAGAAACATTGATCATCGTTGTGGCCGATCCCAGCGCATCCAGCACGCGATCCACATTCTCTGGTGTGGGCAGCATCGCATTTTCTCGGAGGCTTGCGCCGGTGAAGTCGGGATGCTGAAAGGGGCCCTCAAGGTACAGGCCGATCACTCTGGCAGCTGCGAGAGCATTGGGCTGCGTGGCTCTTTGGGCACTCCTGGCAGCGTCTACATTCCGCGCCACCTGCACCTGTGCCTCCCACGGGAGCGTGCCGTTACAAAATTGGCAGCTCGTGACGCCCAGCATGAGATATTCTCTGGCAATATCCAGCGGGTCGTTTCGCAGGATACTCTGATCGAAACCACCAAGCACCATCAGATCGATGAGGCCCGGCGTAAGCACTCGGCCTCCCAGATCCTCAATGACCATATTCTGATCGCTTGCCGCACCAGTTGGTCCAAACCTTCCCTCGCCCACAGTCCTGATGCGATCCCCATCAATGACGACATGTCCCAGAAAGCTTCGGCCGTCTCCCGGCCAGATCGTGGCATTCTCGAGCACAATCATCGCAGGTGTTCCAATCAAGGGAAGAAGAGGCACGTTCTAAAGAGTGACAGAGTCGATAACGTAACGCTGACTGTCGCCAAGCATAGCGAAGCATGGCGGAATTCGCCTACGTCCCTGCAGCGAGACCACTGTCGGCAAGAGCATGTGATGCGTGTTGACGCTGATCCCAACGTTCATCATATTTTGTGGCATCGGTCTCAGGTCATTCCTATGAAGCTCAAAGCTCATGCCCACGTTATCCCTTTGTGATGCCGACCTGTTCGCCCGGCACGTACGGGCCTTCGTGCCGCCCGCCAGCTTTGACGCCCATGCGCATCTCCACGATCCGCGGCTTGTGGGTGGGGCGGGGGCGGCCTTCCTGCCGGCCGGAGTGACCGTCAACGATCGTGCCGCCTACAACCGGATGGTGGGCGAGTGGATGGGCGACCGGCTGCCGGCTGGGGGCCTCTATTTTCCCTGGCCTGCGCACGGCGACACGCTTGGGCAGAATGCCTTCCTCGCCGACCAACTACGGGGCGACCCCGGCTCCCGAGGTCTTCTGCTGGCCACCCCGGACGACGATCCGGCCGCGATCGAGCGGCAGCTCAACGCCGATCCCGACCTCTGGCGAGGCTTCAAGGTCTATCACGTCTTCGCCCGGCGGCCCGCGGGCAAGCCGCCGCTTTCCAGTACGCTTCACGCCGACTGCGAGGACTTCATTCCGGAATGGATCTGGGAACTCTCCCACGCCCGCGGCCTGGCGATCATGCTCCACATGGTGAAACCACTGGGACTCGCCGACCCGGCGAACCAGCGGTACATCCGGAATAAATGCCTGGGCTACCCGCACGCAAAACTTGTGCTCGCCCACTGCGCGAGGGGCTTCAATCCGCGGCACACCGTCCAAGGGATCGACTCGCTAGGCGGCCTCGACAACGTCTTCTTCGACAACTCTGCCAACTGTGAGGCGGCTGCCCACGAGGCGATCCTGCGGAAATTCGGACCCACACGGCTCCTGTTCGGCCTGGATCACCCGGTCAGCTCGATCCGCGGCCGCTGCGTCGGTCTCGGCGACGGCTTTCTTTGGACGAACGACACAGAGATCGACTGGTCGAAACAGACGCTCTCCCAGCCGGTGCTCGTGGGCATCGAAAATCTCCTTGCGCTGCGGCAGGCCTGCCTGACGATGCACACCAACGACCGCGACATCGAGCTGATCTTTGGAGGTGCGGCCCGGCAGATGCTGGGCATGCCGCCAGCGAGGCCGCCGATCGACGTGCAGGCACAGTATCGCGAAGCAAAGACCATCTTCCCCGGTGGCACACAACTGCTCTCCAAGCGGCCGGAGCTTTTTGCGCCCGACCAGTGGCCTGCCTACTACGAGGAGGCCCGCGGCTGCGAGGTGATCGACACCGAGGGGCGGAAGTTCATCGACATGTCGACCGGCGGCATCCTCGCCTGCATTTTGGGCTACGCCGATCCTGACGTGAATGCCGCGGTGATCCGCCGCGTGCAGGCAGGCTCGATGAGCACGCTGCAGACCTTCGACGAGGTGGAGCTCGCCAAGAAACTCATCGCGATTCACCCCTGGTCGGCGATGGCCCGATTCACCCGAACCGGTGGCGAGGCAATGGCCGTGGCGGTGCGGACGGCGAGGGCCTTCACAGGCCGCGACCACGTGGCGATCTGTGGCTACCACGGCTGGCACGACTGGTATCTCGCGGCGAACCTTCCCGATGTGCAGTCGGGTGCCGACGGCCCCGGCACCCTGGCGCTCGCCAGCCACCTCCTGCCTGGGCTCGAGCCCCGCGGCGTGCCACGGGCGCTCGGAGGGCTCACACACACCTTCGCCTACAACCGGCTCGATGAGCTCGATCACGTTTTTGCGGCCCACGGAAAAAACCTTGCGGCCGTGGTGATGGAATCGACCCGCGGCATCGATCCGGAGCCTGGTTTTCTGGAAGGGGTGCGGCAACGGTGCACGAAAAACGGCACGCTGCTCGTCTTCGATGAGATCACGATTGGCTGGCGGCTCTGCCTCGGGGGTGCGCACATGAAGTTCGGCATCGAGCCCGACATGGCGGCCTTCGCCAAGGCGATCTCCAACGGCTTCGCACTCGGCGCGGTCATCGGCACTCGGCCCGTGATGGAGGCCGTGCAGACCACGTTCATCTCGAGCGCCTACTGGACCGAGGGCGTCGGCCCCGCCGCGGGCCTCGCGGCCGTCGGCAAGATGCAGCGGATCGACGTGCCAGCCCACCTCGGGCGGATTGGCAGGCTCGTGATGGAGGGCTGGCAGAGGCTGGCGGAAAAACACGCACTGCCGCTACGGGCAGCGGGCCGTCCCGAAAACGCATCGCTCGTCTTCGACCATCCAGAGGCCGCGGCGCTTGTGACGCTTCTGACGGTGCGGATGCTGTCCAAGGGGTTTCTCGCAGGCGGCTCCTTCAACGCAATGCTGGCCCACGAGAAGCGGCACGTGGATGCCTATATCGATGCGCTCGACGACGTGTGCGTGGAGCTTCGCGACGCCGTCGGCGAGGCAGCCGACATCCTCTGCCGCCGCATCGGCGGCCCGGTCAAACACACCGGGTTTGCCCGGCTCGTGCGATGAGCAATTTTGATCGTGGAGACGTCCGTCGTGACGCGCACAGCGGTGCTCATCGGCGGCGGCTCCCCGTGGAGCCGGTGGAGGAACCTGTCGTGCGTGGGGGACTCGCAGTTGGCATCCGCACGGCCGCCAAGCGTTTGACGCTCCATCCGTTGGTGAGATACACTTTTCGCCGTTCACCGTATCTCTTGTGATCTCAAGGGTCTTAGGCATCACTTTCCATGCAGGATTTAGCCCGTTACCCGCAGACCGTTCTGGGCACCGTCTGCTTGCCATGGCAGGCAGATGGCACGCTCGACGATACAATCTTCTCTCGCACCATCACCAATCTCGTCGCAGCCGGCCTCCCTGATCTGTATATTTTTGGCACGGCGGGCGAGGGCTACGCCGTCACCGAAACGGTGTTTCGGCACGTGGTGAGGCTGTTTGCAAAAACGATGCAGGATGCCGGTGGGGCCCCGCCAATGGTGGGCGTGGTGAGCCTGTCGCTGGCCACCATGATTGAACGCATCGCCTTCTGCGAAGATCAAGGCATCCGTAGCTTTCAGTTTTCGCTGCCCAACTGGAAGGCAACTTCCGATGTCGAAATGCGGCGCGTTTTTGCCGCCATCTGCGACCGCTTTCCCGACAGCAAGTTTCTTCACTACAACCTGATGCGTTCTGGCCGCCTTGTGAGGCCGCATGACTATGCCGAACTGGCCGAATTACACCCCAATCTGGTCGCCACGAAGTATGGCGGCGGCGAGCCTGTCATGATCTCAGGACTGCTGACTCTTGCGCCGAAATTGCGGCACTTCTTCACGGAGCCAGGTTATTTTCTGGGTGCTCCGCTCGGCCCCTGTGGGCTGCTGGCATCCACTGCGTCAAGTCATCCGAAACTCGCACACGAGTACCTGCCTGCCGGCGCAACGGGCAACTCGCAGCGACTGTGCGAACTCTACCGTGAACTCTGCGGTGTCTTGAATGCTTTGCTCTTCGCGGTGGGGACCAACTTGATCGACGGGGCCTATGATAAGGTGATCCACAAGCTTTCCGAGCCTGATTTCCCCCTGGCCCTCCTGCCCCCGTACGAAGCAGCACCGGAAGCGGCCTTCGTGCAGTATCGCGCGACGCTGGAGGCAGAGTATCCCGACTGGCTTCCGCACAACACAGGCTGCTCGCAAGCGATTCAAGATTGCTACAAGCGCGATGGCGTCGTTCGAGTGAATTCTTTTTTTTCACTTCCGGAAGTAGCTGCAATCCGCGAGAGACTGCACCACTACACCCGCACAATCGCACCGTCGCTGCCGGCCACCGATGTCGTCTTTGAGGCCGATGGAGTAGCGGTTCGAAACCTGTGGAGAATGGAGCAGCACGATCCGTTCTTCGCAGAAATTGCCGCCAGGCCAGCGGTTCGCCGTTTGGTTGCCACGCTCGTCCACGGAAACCCGGAACTCATGGCCGTTGAGACATTCAACAAGCCGGCACGCATCGGCTCGGGGGTCCCACCGCATCAGGACAACGCGTATTTTTGTCAGTCACCACCCGACGTGCTCACGATCTGGGTTGCGCTCGACGCAGCCACTGACCAGAATGGCCCCATCTATTACATCCGTGGCAGCCATGCCGGCGGGATGCTGCCGCACCAACCCTCCGGGATCCAGGGCAACTCCATGGGGATTGCCGTGGGGTTTGACAAGTCTGACCCCTTCATCGGCACGCTCGCCCCAGGGGATGCTCTGATTCATCATTGCCAGACGATTCACTACAGTAGCCCCAACAAAACAGACCATCCGCGGTGCGGCCTGCTAATGGTTTTTCGTGGATCCCACACGCAGGCCGATCAGGCTCTTCGAGACCTCTACACGTCTCCTGCAAAAGCCGTGTGATGTTTTCACTTTTTTCTTCTACTTCTCATACGACCACTGGGGGTGATTTGCTATGACGCTCCTTGATTGGACGATTATCGGTCTCTACGTCGCCGTGATGCTGGGCACCGGGGCGTGGTTCGCCGCCCGGGTGCAAACGCAAGACGACTATCTCCTGGGTGGCCGGTCAATGAGCCCATGGGGAGTCGGCCTCTCTTATTTCGCCACGATGTTTAGCACGCTGACCTACCTAGGCATCCCTGGGGAACTGGTGCGGCACGGCCCGATGATCCTCGCCCAACTTGCTGGGCTGCCCGTGGCCGCTTTCCTCATTGGCCGGTATGTGATCCCACTGGTCATGCAGCAACCGGTCACAACCGCACACCAAATCCTCGAAGCGAGATTGGGGCTCGGCGTGCGGACGCTCGGGGCGTTCTTTTTTCTTCTCATGCGCCTGCTCTGGATGGCCCTTATCATCCACACCACGTCATCCATCGTATTGGTGCCGGTGATGGGCCTCGACCCATCCACGGCACCGCTGATCGGGATCGCGATGGCCGTGATCACCGTTGCCTATACGTCGATGGGCGGATTCAAGGCGGTGGTTGTCACTGATGTCTTGCAGACAGTCATTCTTTTCGGGGGAGCGATCCTCACAATTGCCGTCATCACTTTTGATTTCGGTGGTTTTGGCTGGATGCCAGACCGCTGGGCAGTCCATTGGCAGCAGCCGTCGTTGGGCTTTGATCCGACGGCGCGCATGAGCTTTTTGAGTGTTGCGCTGTCGGTGGCAGCGTGGCAGTGCTGCACAGCCGGCTCTGATCAGATGGCAGTGCAACGCTATCTGGCTACGCGCGACACACACACCGCCCGACAGATGCTGTTCACGGGATTGGCGTGTATGGCCGCAGTCACGGTGACACTTGCGCTGGTGGGTGCTGCCATTTTGGGCTACAGCATCGCCCACCCGGATGTCCTCGGCGGGGAACAGGCAATTCTTGCCAATGCAGACGGCATTTTCCCACTCTTCATTGCGAAGGTGCTCCCGTCGGGAATCCGTGGTTTGGTCATTGGTGGCCTGTTGGCTGCCGCAATGTCGAGTCTGTCGAGCGGATTGAGCTCGGTGACATCGGTCCTTACGGTCGACTTTGTGGAGCGGCTTACAGGCCGGCGCGCGAGTGATTTTTACCACACGCTGCCATCCCGATTGCTGCCGTGGATCGTGGGGGCAGTCGTTATCCTTCTCGGCGCAGCGATCAGCCGCATCGACGGCAATCTTATTGAAGTCGGCAACAAGGTTGTGAACATACTCGTGGCGCCACTGGCAGGGCTCTTCTTTATGGCGATGTTCGTGCCATCAGCCACCCCATTTGGCGTGATCACGGGGGCCGTAGCAGGCATCGCCTCCGGCCTGCTGATAAGTTATTGGAAGCCCCTGACGGGAAGCGATGGCATTGGATTCTTGTGGATGCTGCCCATTGCATTAACACTGCAAATGGCCGTTGGATGTGTGGCATCGCTCCTCCCGATCGGCCCGCGAGCTCGCCCGCTTCCGGCCCAAGAGCCTCGCATCACGCACGACAAATCCTGACCTCATTGCGGTCTGAATACAGGCTTCGGGTCACGAAAGTTGCAGAATCATCTCCACTTCAACGCTCACGCCGAGCGGCAGCTGGGTGACCTGCCCCCATGAATGACGCCAGTTCTTAAGTTGGGGTTTTGCCCTCCAATAGACCAGCCCCAATGCTCGTCGAGCGTTCGCCGACCCCCTTGCTCCCTTTTGCAGTGTGCCTGTTTCGCCGCTAGAGCTATCCGAGATGCGATCTAACACTTGCGCCACCACCCAGGCCTCGCCTCGTGTCGCACGGTTATTTGGTGAGGCCGTTTTCACGCGGGTGAGGACTTGTCCTATGCTCCCGCTAATTGGTCCGCCGTTAACTCATTCAGTAATGGTTGCCCTGTCCTGAGCCGCTCCACGTTAAGCGAAAAAATATCCCACAGCCGTACCGCAAATTTTGGACTCAAACTCGATCCCGAGATATGCGGAGTAAAAATCACATTGGGAAATTGCCAAAGCGGATGATCGGGGGGCATCGGATAATGATAGTGCGTATCTAAGGCTGCGCCCGCGATCCACTTTTCGCGAAGGGCACGAAGCAAGGCCGCTTGCTGGATGATCGGCCCGCGCGCAGGATTCAATACAAACGCATGCCGCGGCAACGCTTGAAGCTCACGCTCCCCGATTAACCCTTCAGTGGCCTTCGTCAGGGGTATCGCCACCACCACAAAATCGAGTCCTCGGAGAAACTCTAATTCCTCACCGTGACGAAACACTCGATCCGGTAAAATTCCCTCTGCGTCACCCGTCCCCGGCACACAGTAAATATGCTGTAACGGCGCCACCCCTTGGCGTGTGAGCACGTGCACCCGCAAGCCGAGTTGACGGGCCAATCGCGCCGTCTCTCGGCCAATCCCGCCGTAGCCCCACAACCCAACGGTCAGTCCGCGGATCTCGCGCTGAAATATCGCCCCGCGGTCCCAGATCCCCGCATCCTGATTGCGAATCATCTGCCGAACATCTCGCGCTAAGTTTACCATCATCGCGATATTCCACTCGGCAATGGGTACATCAAAACATCCCCGCCCATTCGTCGCGCGAACACTCCGCGCGGACAAATCCAAACCGAACAACTGAGAATAACCCGTCGAGGCGAGTTGGATCCATTTTAGCTCGCGCAGTTCAGCCGCATTGGTCGGGGGAAAAGTGCAAAAAAGTGCTTCGACCCCTTTGAGCTGCGCCGCGTCTATGGGCCGAGCTACTTCAGCCGGTGGCGTGATCACCGCAATGTCATGACGACCCGCTTGCCGTAACGCCGCTAACGCCGCTGGCTCCACGGCCACATCGATGAGGATTTTCATGGGCTTAAGTAGAAAGAACTTTTCCGGGCACACTGTTAAATTCACCACTCCCCGGCTGGAAGGGATAGCGGTGCTTAATTTCATCCGTCAGCACTACCCCGAACCCGGGCCGATCAGGCGGCAACACATAACCATCTTTCATCACCAACCCGCCGTCGATGATGTCGGTATGCAACCCCGCATAATCCGGCGCGATTTCGAGGATACAGGTATTGGGTGCGGCAAACCCTGCATGCACATTTTGCATCAACGAACCGCCCGCCCCCCAAGCATGTGTGGCGATCTTGCGTCCGCGATCAGCCATCATTTTTGCGACCTTCATAAACTCTCCCATGCCACCCGTAAAAGAGGCATCGGGTTGGCCGATATCAAAGGAGTCCTCTTCGGCAAAGACCCGCCACTCATACGCCGCGGTCAGACACTCACCACCCGCAATCGGTGTGGTCGTGGCGCGGCAAAGTTCCGCATAACCCCACGGATCCGTATAGCTGAGCGGCTCTTCAAAGAAAAATAAGTTATAAGGTTCGACTGCTTTGGCCGCCGCGATCGCCACCTCCACCGTCCAAGTGGCCCCCGGACTATTCCCCATATGACCATCCAACATGAGCCATGCGTCGGGACCAACCTGCGTTCGCATAAAAGCTATTTTGTCTGCCTCAAATTCTGCCGCCTCCTTTGGTTCCATCGGTGAATACCATCCCGTATCCGGCGAATAACTTCCTGTGGCCACTTTGATGCCGCGGAATCCTCGCGAAAAATAGTGACCGATTTTCTTGGCTAACTTTTCTTTCGGATAATTACTCGGGCCACCCGTCGCATAAGCCGGTAAACGGGCATGTTGCGTCACGCTCAAGAGCGCATGGACGGGCAAGCCGAGTTGCTTGCCTTTCAAATCCCACAGGGCCGCTTCAATGCCATTCAAGACAGTGGTCCCTAAGCCAACGCGACACCAAAAATTGCCGCACTGGTACATGCGTTTCCACAGCTCCGGAATATCATCAACCGTCTGCCCGACAAGAATCGGTCGGAAGAAATCCACGATAGCGGGGACCGTCTCTGGACAAAAATAACCCGCGTAGGTCTCGCCGATCCCGATCAGTGGTCCATCGGTAAGAATTTCAATAAAGGCAGCGCTCCGCAATTTGCGTAGCTCGCGAATAAAAGGATCGTTAGTGCAGGGCCCCGTGAGGAGCGTCGTGCGAACATCGGTGATAATCATATTTTAAGTAGGTTAAAAAGTTATAAACTATCCTTAATAAATGGCCCGACCGCTGGTAAAATCTCAACCAGTGGGGTCTGAATGATGACCTGCCCCCATGAATGACGCCAGTTCTTAAGTTAGGGTTTTGCCCTCCAATAGACCAGCCCCATGTGTTTGCTGAGGCGCCGCTGAAGCGCTAGACGAAGGCGACGGCGCCGAGCCGTGGGAGCGCAGCTCTCGGCGCGTCGTCGTCACATGTCGCGCGCGCCGCAGCGAGTAAGAGGCGCTCTACTCCAGTGAGAAAAATCCTCGT
>CAIRDU010000490.1 GCA_903877395.1 uncultured Planctomycetaceae bacterium | reverse complement strand
GGCAGCGCCTCAATCACATGCTCAATGCCCTTGCCTGGACCAATGAGTCCAAACGTGAGCAGCACCTGTCGATCGGCCAACCCAAACTGCGACTTGTAGAACTCCGAACCGATAAACGCCATGTCTGGAATGCCATGTGGGATGACGTCAATCTTTGACGCAGGCACCCCGTACGTTTCCCGGAGAATCTCGGCCCCTCTTTCGGCCATCGATACGAGTCGATCGCTGCGGGCCACCAGTTCGTCCATCACGTGTCGCTGTGCCGTATTTGGCTCACGCAAGATGGAGTGCAACGTTGTCACCACAGGCATCCGCACTTCCTTCAGCAGCGCCAATACATAACTGCCTGCCGCGCCACCATAGATGCCAAACTCATGCTGCACACAAAGCACATCGGCATTATTGAAATTCAGGAAATCTGCCGCTCTTCGGTACGAATCGAGGTCCTTTTCGAGCATTTCGAATCGCACGCGAGAAGAGTAGTCGTAGCCTTTCTCGCAATCGTTAACAGCGCCAACAAAACAATCCGCGGCAGGCGCAGCCAAGGCAACGGCCTCGCACAGATCGTGCGTGAACGTCGCGATCCCACACAGGCGAGGCAAGTAATCGCCGAGAAAGGCGATGCGCTGCGGTGGCGAGGAACGTATCAAACGAATCGTCTCAGGTGTCGTCTCAGGTGCTGCAGCCCTTCCGAGGCGATGCCGTGTCTCATTTTGGACCGCTGACCGGCGGTTTCGCAACTGCGCACCCTGCAATCGCCGAAAACCCCCGCTCTACCGATAGCAGTCTATCCCGTGAAAGGCTCGCGGGGGCACCACGGCGAATGAGAGGAACTGCTCGGTTCTGTAAGAGCGACCCTAAAAAAGCTCGTTCAGGTCTGCTTGCACAGGGGTCAACGCGATCCCAAACGGTTTACTGGTGAGGTTCCAGTGGCAGCGTATAGCTCAACGCACCGACCGCATGAGTTATGGCCTGATACTGTTCGTGGCACATCGTGCACTTCTCCATTACCATTGGAATTGGCGTTGCCGCCCTCAGGTATCGCTTGCCGTCGCGGGTTTCGACCTGATCGTAGCCCACCTTGTTGGCCCGGATCGCTTGGATTGCCTGCCGTTCAAAATCGTCCCGAGGAAGGTTTTCTTCGTTGATCGGCGTGCCCGTTGCATCAAGGAGACGCACCTGATGCCAGCCATTTTTTTCGACTGCCTGAAAAAGCACCTTAAAGGCCTCTCCTGCCGCTAAGTCTGACTCGTCTTGCACGTAGTGCTTTGTAATCAGAACAATTGCTGTCTTGTAGATATCATCCAAGAGCCGAACCTCGCGACGCGCCCGCACCACGGTGGGGTCAGTCGGGGAGACTATTTCCACAGTTCCTTCTGGGGCGCACACGCCCAACACGGTCCCAAACCAAACACAAAGAAACACCCCAAACCATTGCTGCATCTTCATCGATTCTTCCTCCACATGGGCATTTCACGGCCAGCAACCGGCAACGCCAGGCCGCAGGCGATAACTGGAGTTCTTTATCCAGTTATCGCTTGACGCCCATACTACAGGGCCTAGAGTGGATGTCAAGGTCCACTTTTGTTTTCCGCTGCCCGCTTTTCATTCCCTATGCTTTCGCAAACTGTCGAATACGCCCTGCGGGCAGTCGTTTTTTTGGCGGCCGATCCGATGACTGCGCACACCAACGCGAAGATTGCTAGGGGCACCAAAGTGCCGGGGCCATATCTTTCCAAGGTTCTCCAGTCGCTGCACCGCGGTGGTGTTGTGGTGGGCCAGCGAGGACTGCACGGCGGCTTTCGGCTTGCGAAATCTCCCGAGCAGCTCACGATTTTGGAAGTGGTAAACGCCGTCGAGCCACTCTGCCGAATCCATGTCTGCCCGCTGGGACTCAAGTCGCATGGCTCGCAACTCTGCCCTTTGCACAAGCGGATCGACGACTCGCTGGCAGCGATGGAAGAAGCGTTTCGCAAGTCAACGCTGGCAGAGCTGCTCTCCGAACCTACAACGAGCGTTCCTCTGTGCGAGTTTCCATTTATTGCATCGACAGGAACGCCGGGGCACGCCCCTAGCAAGAGCAAGCATCGCGAGAACACCACGCAGGTCCGACGCGACAAGGGCAAAAAATCTGTCGGCAAATAGATGCTGATTCCGAGTTCTTACGTCTGAACTCTGGAGATGGCGAGCACACAGTCGGCACGCTTGAACGTGTTTCTTATGTCAGCCTCGTCCACAGCGAACTGCGTGCCACACGGAAGCCCAAGTCGCAGCCAAAGTCTGACGGACTGATGAGGCTGCGGGCCGCCGATCGACAGCCGATCGAATAGAATCTCCAACAGCCACCGCGAGCCACGGAGTACGAGTCGTTGCCGTGGTCAGTTGAATCTTCACCCACCGCCAGCGTGTGATACGAATCTGAGCACCACTGCAACACGCTCCCGTGCATGTCGTGCAAGCCCCACGGGTTCGGCTTCTTTAGACCAACTTTGTGTGGATATTTCTCGCCAAGTGTGTTGCCTGCAAACCATCAATACTGCCCCAACTTCGACTCGTTCTCACCGAAGGACAACGCCGTTTCTGTTCCTGCCCGACACGAATACTCCCACTCGGCTTCTGTGGGAATTCAATACTCTTCGTCAGCCTTGAGTTTCCCGTTCTTCCAATCCAATAACATGAGTTTCTGGCAGAACTCTGTCGCATCAATCATGCTCACATACGATGTCGGATAGTCCCTGCCAGACTCAACGCTTTCTCGTCCCTTCCATGGCTCCGTTCCCATCACTTGCCTCCACTGGCCCTGAGTCACCTGAGTTATACCAAGTTGGAAATGACGGACTGGCAGAACGCTCGCCACCCAATCTCGATCGATCATCATGAACTACATGAACTACTCTGCGAAAGGGATCTCGACGAATTCAATATCGTATGCGACAAACATGCACAACTCCCGGGACGCAAGGATTCATTTTCAACCAATAGGAAAAATGTTTTCATTGGTGGGGAACTACCGTCCATGATGGGGATATCATGGGTGCGTCATATGGGGTGTCGACGGATGACGTGAATCCATTCTGAGACGCGACACAGTGCGTCCCTTGCCGAATCGAATAAAAGCCCGGGTGAGGCCGACGTGGGATTGGAGGACATCACGCGGCACGGTGCGTTCTACCGCCACGCTCCATCATGGCTGGCGAGATTCACACGAAAACGGGTCCGATTCTCGAAAAACACAGCCCAAATGGGCCTACAAACTTCATCAATCGAACCGAGTGCCCCGTCCTGGACTCGAACCAGGAACCCTCTGATTAAGAGTCAGATGCTCTGACCAATTGAGCTAACGGGGCGGCTGCAACTTTTTACCCGTGAACACACCATTCGGCAAGGGGGGCAACGCCGGCGACGAGCGTTCCTCGCTCCTTCAGCGTGCGAGAAACTCAGAAGTTGAGCGTTTTGAAGCCAACCGCTAGAGTTTCAATCCATCAACGAGGATCTAGCACACAGCGGAGGTTTTGCACATGGGCCGATTCAGTGGACTCAAGGGACTCATCTTAGGCGTGGCCAACGACCACTCGATTGCGTGGGCCATTGCAAAGGAAATCCTGGCCGAGGGTGGGGAAATCGGTTTTTCCCACCTGCCCGACCGGCCCGATGACGAACGACAACGCAACCGTCGCCGCGTGGCGCAGCTTACAGATTCCGCCCCGAACGCAAAGTTTCTCGTGCCGATGGATGCCGGCAACGACGAGCAGATTGCCGCTGTCATGCAGCGGGCTCAACAGGAATTCGGCTCTATTGATTTCCTTGTGCACTCGATCGCCTACGCGCCCCTGGATGACCTCAAGGGTGAGACCACCGACTGCAGTCGGGAGGGCTTTCGGATTGCAATGGAAACCAGTGCCTATAGCCTCCTAGCTGTAGGCCGCCTTTCCAGAAAAATCCTTTCCAAAGATGCATCTATCCTCACGCTCACCTACTTCGGCGGTGAAAAAGTCGTGCCCGGCTACAACATCATGGGCGTGTGTAAGGCGACACTTGATGCGTGCGTAAAATATATGGCATACGATCTCGGCCCCGCCGGCGTCCGCGTGAATGCGGTGAGCGCTGGTCCACTCCGCACGCTCGCTGGCCGCGGTGCCGGTGTCGATGAAATGCTTGGACTCTACCAGCACATGTCGCCTATGGGCCGAAACATTACCCACGAAGAAGTCGGCAAGGCCGGCGCGTGGCTGCTCTCGCGAGAATCTCTTGGCATCACCGGCGAGATCCTCCACGTGGATGCTGGCTACAATATCATGGGCTCGCCCGGCCGGTTGCTAAATCTGGTCCCAAAAACGGAGTAGCCTACGGCAACCGTCTTGCGCGTTGTTCTACGGCGGGTCGTAACCACCGGGATGCCAAGGATGGCACCGGCCTATCCGAGCCAATCCGTGAACGGTTCCACGAACGGCACCATACTTTTCTACCGACTCGCGAAAGTATGTGCTGCACGTTGGCTGAAATCGACAGTGACGCCCAAGCAGCGGGCTAAGCGTGAGCTTGTAGAGTACGACCACTCCCACCAGAACGGCCGACGCGGCAGAACCGCACGCGCGAACTGTTCTTTGTCGCATCCATTCGAGCCAGCCCATGCTCATCGCGTCGTCCTCACCTGCGTCGCTTCGTCGGCAGCTGTTTCGCACTCGAGATCGTCGCTCCTGCGGCCGCTGCATAGCCCGGTCGGCCCACGACGCGTGCAGCTAATGCGAGAATCGCCTCTTCCACGTGCGTTGCGCCTTTGTGCCCGGATGGCACCGGTGATGGCACGTTTTTTTTACGCGAGCCTGCCGGCTGTGCGATGCTGCCGGAACGCACCACAATCACAAAATCATTGCCCACGGGCAGACGCTCCTGCACGCGGCGAAAAGCCTCTCGCAGTCGCCGTTTCCAGCGATTGCGCACCACGGCATTGCCAATTCGCCGCGACACAGACATGCCTAGCCGTACAACCGGTCTGCCGTCTAAAGCCTGGCTCGCATCGGCCGTGGGGCATACATATAATACCAATCTGCCGCTGGCGGCACTCCTACGAAATTCAAACACACGCGCAAAATCGGTAGGGCTGTGCAAACGCGCGTTCGTCGGAAATGTTTCGTTGGCACCCATCACCACAGCAACTGCGCCCGGGGGTTGGCTGTGCCCGCAGCCGTTTTGGCTGCGTCTAATAGCTGCTGGATCGCTTCGGGGTTAGTCGCCTCGGGAAGCACGATCTGCACCTCGGCAATCAAATCACCCCGTGCGCCGTTGGCGTGGCGCACGCCCATACCGGCAGCCCGGAGCTTTCGGCCGCTGGATGTGGTAGGTGGAATCCGCAACGCGATCGTACCCCACGGCGTCGGCACATCCACTTTTCCTCCCGCAATCGCTTCGGCCACGCTGATGGGTAGCGTGAGTTCGAGCGTGTCGCCCGTGCGACGAAACACAGGATGCGATTCCACACCCACTTCAAAAAGCAGATCGCCCGCGGACGCACCGCCAGAGCCTGGAAGCCCCTGCCCTCGCAAACGCATTCGGCCGCCATCGGGCAAGCCCTGTGGAATCGTCACGCTGATCGTTTCGGCCTTGCCGCTGCGGTCGATGCGAACATCTGTCTTGCCACCGTCGATCGCCAGCCGAAATGGAATCTGAATCCGCGAAGTGATGTCTTGGCCGGGCACCGCAGCGGCGCGGCGCTTGCCGCGAGCCTTCGTCGCTCCGCCTCCGAAGAGATCCCCAAATCCGCCGCCGCCGCCAAACAGACTTTCCAAATCAATCTCGCTGCCGGAAAAGCCGCCGCCTGGGAATGGTCCGCCTCGCCTAGGATCAAAACCGCCGGCCGCCCCCCCCGCTGCGACGCCCTCAAACGAACTGCCGTAGCGGTCGTACATTTCACGCTTGCTCTGATCGTTAAGCACATCGAAGGCCGTCTGAACCTGCTTAAATTTTTCCTGCGCGGATGCGTCATCGGGATGGAGATCTGGGTGGTACTTCCGAGCCAGTTCTCGGTACGCCTTACGGATGTCCTCTGCCGACGCCGTGCGCGGCACACTGAGCGTCTCGTAGTAGTCTTCCGCCATTTGGTTGCTCGTTAGTCAGGTAATCCATTGAGGATTCTACTGTCTCCGCCCCCCTCGCCAATCCCTTCGCTTGCCTCGGGCTTCGGCGTGGCAACCCGCTCTGCCAGGAAATACACTTGGGCTCGCAGCGGGGCTTCTCCAGGCCCGGGATGCTGGAGATGAAACTTTCCCTCCGAGTCCATCACACGCGCCCGCGTGTTGTCGGCCAGATACACCGGAATGATCTCTCGCAAAACGCGGGCGACCAGATCGGGCGACTGGATTGGCACCATCAATTCCACTCGCCGAAAGAAGTTGCGTGGCATCCAGTCGGCGCTGGATATAAACACCTTTGCTTCGTCATCGACCCCAAAAACATAGATCCGGCTGTGCTCTAAAAACCGGTCCACAATGCTCCGCACGCGGATTGTTTCGCTGAGGCCGGGCACGCCGGGTCGCAACGTGCAAATGCCGCGAGCAATAATGTCGATCGGCACCCCTGCCTGGCTAGCCCGATACAGGGCTTCAATCACCTTGTAGTCGACCAGTGCATTG
>CAIRDU010000489.1 GCA_903877395.1 uncultured Planctomycetaceae bacterium | reverse complement strand
CGTCGCAAAGCCGGCCAAAACGCCCGTTTCCTTCACGATACCCAGCACCGGCAACTCGGCTGCCTCCTTGCCTGCAAACCATGCCACCATCACCTCGGCACTGCGTGGTTCGTATTCATACAGCGCAGTCGTGTTCAGAATCGCGTCATTGTAAATCGCGCCAATGGCATCAAGGTGCTGCGGTCCACAGCGAATCACCTTGGGATCGCCTACCATGTGGGTTGCGATGAAACGATCGCTGGCTTCTCTGCGGGGGGCGGCGTGAAAAGCGACACCACAATAAGCACCAAAAATCCCAGCGGGATTGTCACCAAACCCGGCTGGCTAAACGGCACGATCGATGCTTCGCGACTCCACCCATATACTTTTTCAAACGTATCGGCTGAAAGCAAAATCCACGCCAGCGACGACAACATCCCCAGCGTGACGGCCGCTGTGATGCCCTGCTTCGTTGTCCGACGCCAGAAGAGAAGCATCACCAACGCCGGCAGATTTGCCGAGGCGGCGATATTGAATGCCCATCCGACCAAAAAACTCACGTTAAAATTCCGAAACACAATTCCGAGCGCCATAGCCACAATTCCAAGACCCACTGCTGCGATTTTGCCATACCGAACCTTCTCGTGGTCTGTCATCGCAATCCCACAGACGTTTTCGAGTAGATCGTGAGCCACGGCGCCGCTGCCCGCCATGATCAGACCGCTCACGGTGCCAAGCACTGTCGTGAACGCAATCGCCGAGATGATCGCGAAGAGCGTGTTGCTGAATGTTTTTGCCAGGAGCGGGGCGGCCATATTGGAACTCGTCGGATCAAGCGCACCGCTCACCATCGCACCCAAGCCTAGGTAAAGCGTAAGCACGTAAAACGCGCCAATCACAGCAATCCCCACGACGGTACTTTTCCTCGCTGCAGCCTGATCTTTCACGGTGTAGTAACGAATGAGGATGTGGGGCAACGACGCTGTACCGCAGAAAAGCGCCAACATCAGGCTCACAAAGTCAAGTTTGTCGGCAAGCTTGCCGGTGGTAAGCCCCTTGAAATAGCCGCCAGGCTTGAGGAGATCGGCCCCCTGTCGTTCGACTGGAAAATAGGTTGTGTGCACGCCCTCGGCATCCGCATGCTTCTTCGAACTCCACGTCACAATCGTCGAATCTTCGAGCACAGACAAATATTCCAGCGGCCGTAGCGGCCCGGTAGATGTTTTTTCTGCATAACGCTCGGGCAACCGCTTGATCGAGCCAACCGGCCGCAGGTCGTGCCCCTTCGACTGAGGCTGACCGTCGATCAACACCGTGCCGTCTGGCCGTACCGTGCGAACCTGCGGTTCGAGGCTGCCTGTGTTTTCAACGAGCCCTCGGTTCAAAATCATTGCCGCCAGCACACCACAAAAAAACACCAGCAACGACCCCTTGATGAATTGCACCCACGTGGTCGAAACCATACCGGCAGTGACGACGATCAGCGTAACGGCCACACCTACGAGAATCACGCCCGCCGCGTGCGGCAAACCCAAGAGTGGTGTAATCAGATCGCCCGCCCCCACCATCTGCGGAATCAGATAGAAAATGCTGACTACAAGGGTCGAGGTCGCCACTGCCAGCTTAATGCCGCGGCTGTTGAACTTGCTGTCTAACGCATCGGCGAACGTAAATTTGCCAAGTGCCTTGATCGGTTCGGCAATCACAAACAACGCCACGACCCAACCGGCCAAAAATCCGATGGAATATAAAAACCCGTCGTAGCCATAGAAGGCAACCATTCCACAGATGCCCAAAAACGACGCTGCCGACAAATAGTCACCGGCAAACGCGATCCCGTTGACGAACCAATGGATCTCGCCGTGGGCGGCATAGTAGCCTTTGGCAGATTGTCCTTTGCGGCCCAGAAAAAAAGAGAGCCCTATCACCGACAGGACAAACGAAGCGAAAATCGCAACGGCAGCAGGAGACGTTTCGTAAAGCATGCGTTCTATTTTCTGCCCGGGAGAACTGTCTTTTGAGCAGCTCTGCCGTCGACAGTCCTCCGATCAACAAGCCAGCACGCGACCATGTACACCAAACCCAGCACCAGAGCCGACGCGATAAGGCCCATCCCATAGGCGATCGCGAGATTCACGCCACCGAATGGCCGACTGGCAAGCAGATCCGGGCGAAAAAGCACGATCGCGACGAATCCGGCGTACAGCACCATATAGATCAGGCACAACAGCAGTCCGATGCGGGCTGCTGTGCCCCGCGCAGCCGCATGCACGGGTGAGACTGGTCCACGTTTGTCGTCCCCTGCTTGCGATGCTGCTTGGGATGCCTTCATAGCACTACTTTGATCGTGCGATAACGATCCGTCAATGCTCACGACGGCATCTCGATAACCGCCTTGATAACTCCGCTGTCGGGCTTCAGAAGCGCTGGGAAAACGCTTGCTGTTTCGGCAAACGGCAGCCGGTGCGTGATCCAAGGACTGGTATCAATTTTCCCATCCTCGATGAGCTTGATGATCCGAGAAAAATCCCGCGACAAAGCGTTGCGGCTGGCGAGGATCGAGAGCTCCCGACGGTGCATGATCAGTGCGTGTGGAAATGTCAGGTCGTTCTGCGTAATTCCCACATAAACCAGCCGACCACCGAACGCACACAGCGAGAGCGCATTGCTCATGCTGACAGGACTGCCCGTCGCATCGACAACAACATCGCACATCCGGCCGTCTGTCAGCGTGGCAATCGCCTGCTCGTCGTCAACGTTCCCTCGCGCCGTCACCGTATCCACGATCCCCATTTTGTCGCGCACAAATTCGAGCCGACCTGGCACCCGATCCATCACAATCACGCGGCTGCCTGAAAGCCTGGCAAACTCCATCGCCGAAAGGCCAATCGGCCCCGCGCCAATGATGAGCACCGTTTCAGCCGGCTGAGTCGCGGCCCTGTCAATCGCATGGCAACCAATTGCAAGCGTTTCTACAAGCGCATTCTGGGCGTGAGTAAGGTGACGCGATGGGTAGAGTTTGCGGGCTGGCACCGTAAAGAGCGGCCGCAGACCACCGTCGCAGTGAACGCCAAGAGTCTGGTGGTTCTCGCAACAGTTCGTAAGCCCACGACGGCATGCATAACAGGTCTGGCAGTTGATGTACGGCTCAACACAGCAGCGGTCGCCGGCCCGCACGTGCGTTACGCCCTCACCCACAGAAACAACCTCGACACCTAATTCGTGCCCCGGGATTCGCGGGTAGCTAAAAAAAGGCATCGTGCCGAGATAGCCTCCGTAGTCAGTGCCGCAGATGCCAACGCTCCAGACTCGCACCACCGCCTCGCCAGGGGCAGGAGCGTTTGGCTCGGCCACATCGATGAACCGAAACGTTCGCGGCTTTTCCAAAAGTAATGCTTGCATCTCTTGTTTAATTCTTTTCGGCGATGGTGAATGCGTCTGACAACTCAGTGCTGCCGCCCACTGCGACGGGCGGCAATCGATAGAAACGCGTCGCGGTGCCACCCCACACCTCAGCCTGTTCCGAAACTGACAGCCGTGCCAAGAAGTCTTGTGCCAACTCGGCAACTTCAGCATATTCGGCGGCCAGCAGGCACACCGGCCAATCGCTTCCAAACATCAGCCTCTCGGGCCCAAAGGCCGCCAGCACGACGTCTAGATACTGTACGAAACTCTCGCGTTTCCAGCGGTACCACGCTGCCTCAGTCACAATTCCAGACAACTTGCACAGCACGTGCGGTTGCAAGGCAATGGCTTGGATGTCCTGCCGCCATGAGTGAATCTCGCCGGCCTTGATCTGCGGCTTGGCAATGTGATCGATCACGAAAGGTTGCTCGGGCAGCTTTTTCACAAGCTCAAGGGCCGCCGGCAGTTGGTGCGGAACAACGAGCAGATCATAGGTGAGGCTGAATCGATGCAGATGCTTGAGCCCTCGCACAAACTTCTCTTGCAGCACAAACCGCGGATCGGGTTCATCTTGAACGACATGCCGCACGCCAACGCATTTTGGCCGCTTTGCACACGCCTGCAGTTGCTCCTCCACGCGATCGCCCTGGAGATCCACCCAGCCTACAACACCCCGAATGAGCGAACTCCTGTCGGCTAGATCCAAGAGCCAATTGGTTTCCTCGAACGTCTGCCTCGCCTGCACAGCGACGCTCCCCCCGATGCCGGCAGCGCACGCCAAAGGCTCAAGATCAGCCGGCAGATAATCCTGCGCGAGTCGCTCCATACCTTTCCCAATCCAAGAATACTCCTGTGCACTGTATTTCCAAAAATGCTGATGAGAGTCAATACGCATCGATGGCTTTCTGCGGCTTCTTGGAATCTCTACGGATCAAGCTGGATTGTCTCGTGCTTGCCATTCCGACGCGCCGGGAAATACGCGCACGCTCAGAAAGCGGGGCTAGTTATTTTCGGCAAGGCCCTCGGTATGTCCAATGTTTTTGACGGAAGCAAAGATGGACTGCACTTCGCGGAGCAACTCCCGATCCAGGGGTTCGGCGGCCCAACGTGACCACTCCCGAATGTTTGCGGGATTGGCACTGCCAGCGACCGTGGTGGCAATGTCTGGATTAGCCAACGCAAACTGCAGGGCAAGCTTCGCTAACTTCGTGCCACGCTGACGACACAAGGCAGCCGCCTGCCTCGCGGCCGCCTTCACCCCCTCGGGTTCCTTCAGCCACGCCGGCAGCGACGCATCGGTGAGCAGTCGGGCGCTGAACGGCCCAGCGTTCATCACACCCACTCCCTTGGTCTTGAGCCAGGGAATCGTTTCGTCGGCAAAGCGTGTGTTTTGCAGCGTGTATTGGTTGTAGTTGAGCACGCAGTCAACAGAAGCCTGATTGCACAAATCCACAAACAACTCCTTGAACATCTTTTGTGGATAGCCGCTCACGCCGATGTACCGCACCTTCCCGCTAGCCTGAATCGCTCGTAGTGCAGGAAGCGTTTCATTCACGATCTGCTGGAGGGGCACAAACTCTATGTCGTGACAGAGCATGATGTCGATGTGGTCAGTGTTGAGTCTGTGCAGCGACACGTCGACGCTCTCCGCCACGCGCCGAGCCGAGAAATCAAAATGCCCGAGATCGTATCGGCCAAGTTTCGTGCAGAGCAGATAGTCGTTTCGAGGCACATCCCGAAGCGCTATTCCAACGAGCACTTCGCTCATGCCACGGCCGTAGAAGGGGCTCGTGTCGATCAACGTCAGCCCGCATTCAAGTGCCGCCTGCACGCTCTGGAGGGCTTCATCCACCGTGATCCGTCGGAATTCCTGTCCCAGCGAGGAAGCACCAAATGCCAGAATCGGGACGGATAAGCCGGTGGTGCCAAGCAAGCGGGTTTGCATGCGTTCGCTCTCGGTTGTACGCGAGTCGTGGCCCTACTTGAATGTGCGGCAACCGACGGAGAGAAGCAGATTGGCCCACGGTGCTTGATCGGCCGTCTGGATCGTGAGCACGTGATCGGCCGAATCGACGGCCTTGTAGAAATCCCACTTCACAAGTGGCTGCAAAACAATCGCTGTACTGGCCCCATGCGATGCTGCAAGCAACCGCCGATACTCCGCCCACACAACCGGGTCGCCGGGCGTCGCTGCGGCGTAGGCATCTGTGCGATCGATACCCATCGTAAAGACTTCGTCAATCTGTACCGTGGCCAACACCGCTTCAAAAACCTGCGCCACCGTCGGCACGCCGGGCATCAATTGCAACGACACAATCTCCGCACGCGAACCACGCTTGTTCAAAGCGGGATAGTTCCCGTCAGCCAGCAACACCTTGGAGTGGTGGCCAGCCTGCGCAAGGATGCGCAGAATGTCGGGATGAAGCAATCGGGTGTTGAGCATATT
>CAIRDU010000488.1 GCA_903877395.1 uncultured Planctomycetaceae bacterium | reverse complement strand
GGTTTCTAGAAGTTGATACGCCTGTGTTGTTGGAAGAGGTGTTGCCGGAGCCGCACATCGAACCGATTGCCGTGCATCTGGATGGGAGTGATCGGCCGGTCCACTATCTGCAGGCCAGCCCCGAAGCGATGATGAAACGGCTGCTCGCAGCTGGCTCGGGTTCGATCTATCAGTTTGCTCGCTCCTTTCGCGCCGGCGAGCGAGGCCGTTGGCACGGTGTCGAGTTTGTGCTGCTGGAATGGTATGCACCCGGCACCACGCTCGACGAAACGGCTGCGGTGCTCCAGCGGCTCTGCGCAGAAACGCTCAACACGAGCGGCCTCGAGCGCATCACGTGCGCCGATGCTTTTCAGAAACTCGCCGGCGTTGATGTGCTGACCGCATCGCTTGACGACTGGCGCGAGGCAGGACGGAGGGCCGGGCTCGAACTGCCGAGGTCGCATGCAGCAGGGGCAGACGATTGGTTTGAAATAATTCTGTCGGAGGTGCTGACGCCGAGGTTGGGGCGAGGCCGGCCGACGATGTTGGAATCCTGGCCGGCATCGCAGGCTGCGTTTGCAAAGATCGATCCCTGCGATAGTCGAATCGCACGGCGATTTGAACTCTTTGTCGAAGGCGTGGAACTGGCCAACGGCTGGGAGGAAGAAACCAGTCGAGAGGTGCTGCGGGAACGGATTGACACGGCCAATCAGGTGCGTGCAGCGGATCGCCGCAGCGTGCTACCGTTGCCGCTGGCGTTACTGGAGGCACATGGCGACGCCATGCCGTCAGGCGTTGGTGTCGCATTGGGATTTGACAGACTAGTGATGCTCAAAGCCGGAACTGACTCCATCCACGCCGTCCGCTGCGTGTAGCGTCGTCGTGGCAAACCAGAGCAGGCGGCACACGTACACCACATGCGTCTCGCGCGCATTCGACTTTGGTGTAGCACCGGCAAAGGGGCGGCAAAAGTCTCCTCGCGTGGGCCGCGGCGGCCCACGGCTCGTCGAGCGTTCGCCGACCCCATCGCCTCCCTTTTCATGTTCCCTGTTTCGCCGCTAGAGCTATCCTGAAGAACTCTAGAACGCGCAGCGAATGATCGTCCATCGTTCGCTTGCACGCCCCTGCTGAGCCGATACCGTTGACTCAAGGATAATGGCCAACGTCATTGAGGCGGCAGCGGATTCTGTGGGAGCATCGGGAGCAACGAGGCACGGGCCCACCGTCGCCCGCACCAGCCAACCCCCGGCACGTTCTTCCACAGGGCCTTCGCACCGCAGCGCACAGGCCGCGCGTGGGCCGCAGGCCGCAATTGCCTCGACGGCTGGTATGGCCTCGGGCTCACACATGCTTTTCGCATCGGTCAATCGTCCCTGCTGGATGGCCTCGATCCAAAGCCTCGCCGCAGCAGTCGCCCGTGTGCCCGCTAGCCAATGGCCCATCACTGTTGCACTCACGGCCTGCGACCCAAAGCCGACCGACAAGGCCAGCCCAATCAGTGCAAGCAACCGACCGGCCTTTTTTGCCCCCTCGCGATTGACATCCGCGATGGCCACGATCGCCAGAGCCATTCCCACCAGTGGCAGCACCCAGAGGAGAGGGCTGACAATCGCCAACGCAGAGAGTCCGCC
>CAIRDU010000487.1 GCA_903877395.1 uncultured Planctomycetaceae bacterium | reverse complement strand
GTACGCAGTGATCGATTCCGAAAGGCCAAGACTACCCCCCTCCAGTCGGCTGACGATATCCCCGAGCTGCAACAGGGCTGCTTCAAATGAGGGGGTTTGCCCAGAGTGTGACGGCTCCGTAGGGACATTGGCCGGGGCTGAATTGGGATCATGTTTAGAAGGCATCGGTCGATTTCCTTTCCACTCGGCTCCACAAACGCCCGTCGGCAAGGTGCGTCACAAGCGTACTGCCAAGAGGCACACTGGCAACTGATCGCAGCGGCATGGCATCGGCTGTGTCGTCTGCCTCTGAGTCACGCTGCGTCACGGAGTAGCCTCGCGAGAGAAGTTTCAGCGGGCTGCCGGCCTCGAGGCGCCCAACTGCGGCTCTCAGGCGTTCGCCCGCCCGCTCCATGGCCCCTGTGCCCAATCGCTTCAGTCTTGCGGCATCCTGCTCAAGCGATCCCCGTCTGTCTCGAACCAGCCACGACGGATCGGACAGAATACGAGATCGGGCAAGCTGTTGGATGCGCTCGCGCGCAAGATCCAGGCGCTGCTGCAACCCCGACTGCAGTCGGCTGCCAAGGGTGTTCACGGTGGCCGCCACTTGCACCCGATCCGGAGCGATCCGAACGGCGGCATCTGTGGGCGTCAGGGCCCGTAGGTCGGCGGCTAGGTCGGTCAGTGAGATGTCAATTTCGTGACCGATCCCAGACACCAGCGGGATTGGCGACGCCGCCACTGCCCGCACGAGCACCTCTTCATGAAAGGCCCAGAGGTCTTCCAAGCTGCCCCCGCCACGAATGAGTGCAATCGCATCCACCGGCGGCCGGATGCGGGCGGCGGTTGCCAACGCTGCGGCCAACTCTTCTGCCGCCCCGGCCCCTTGCACGCGGGACGGCACCACAAACACTTCGCACGAGGGCCATCGCGAAAGCAGCGTCTTGAGGAAATCGGCGATCGCCGCGCCCGTTGGGCTCGTTACCACTGCGACGCGAGTGGGAAACGGCGGGAGTGGTCGCTTGCGGCCGGGGGCGAAGAGACCTTCCTGCTCCAGCATCGCATGCAGTTTGCGGAGGCGGGCTTCCAGAGCCCCCGTGCCCACGGCATGCAATCGGTCGATTGTGAGTTGGTAAGTGCCTCGTGGCGCATAAACTTCCAATCGCCCATGGCAGACAACCTCCAGCCCATCCGACGGCTCAATCGCCAAGAGCGGCACGGCTCCTCGCCACACAACGGCCCGCAAGAGCGCGTTTTCGTCCTTGAGCGAAAGATATATGTGGCCGGAAGAAGCTCGCGTGAGGTTGGAAATTTCCCCGGTCACCCATACGTCGGCAAACCGCGTCTCGAGGTGCTCCTTGACTCGCGACGTGACCTCCGACACGCTCAGGGCCTCCTGCGGCGGGCTGTGTCGGTCGTTTGACTTGGCTTCGCTCATGGGGTGTATAGTCTACCGATTCTTATTGTTTCTGCTGTTCCTTCAGGTTGTGTATGCCGGCTTCTGAACCATCGCTCGCCCTGCCAAATGCTTCCAGCGGCCCACCCAGAGGTGCGCTGCTCGTTATTTTCCTGACTGTTTTTATCGACCTGCTGGGGTTTGGCATCGTGCTGCCCGTCATGCCGCGGCAGGCCGAACCATACCTCCAGTCGCTCGGCCTCTCGCCCTTGGCCAGCGGCGCAGTCATAGGCCTGCTGTTCTCAGTGTTCTCTCTGATGCAGTTTGTCTTCAGTCCTATCTGGGGTCGCGTGTCAGACCGTTTCGGCCGCCGCCCGATCCTGCTCTTGAGCCTGTCTGGGTCGGTTGTCTTCTATGCCCTCTATGGATATGCCGTTACGTTTCCAGCCGAAAGAGCAACGCTTGCCTTGGGGCTGATGCTTCTCTCTAGGATTGGGGCGGGCATCGCAGGAGCCAGTGTCGGCACGGCTGCGGCGGTCATCGCCGACTGCACCACGCCCGATAAGCGAGCCAGGGGCATGGCCCTGATCGGCATCGCCTTTGGGGCAGGATTCACGCTGGGACCGCTGATCGCCTACTTCGGTCTCACGGTCTTTCAACAAAAGCCATGGGGCGTTGGTGCCTTGGCTTCGCTCTTGTCGCTGGCGGCGCTGCTCTTTGCGATGGCCGTTTTTCGCGAGACGCGTCGGCCCAATGCCAAGTCAGCGAAAGATTTCTTCAGCGTCACTCGCTCACTGGCAGTTATGGCGATGCCCACGATTGGCGCGCTTGTGCTCACCTACTTTCTGTCGATCTTTGCCTTTGCCAACTTCGAGGCCACGCTCGCGCGGTTTACCGAGAAAGCCTTTGGCATGACCAATAACGACAACTTCCTTGTATTTGCGTCAATAGGTGCGGTCTTGATGGTGGCCGGTGGGCTCTATCGACCGCTCTCGCAGCGGCTCCCCGAAACGCGACTCTTGGCTGTCGGACTGTGGTTGATGATCGTGGGCCTCGGCGGCTTGGGCGTTGTGGCATGGGGTGTGTACGCCGAACAGATAGTTGGCGGAATCACACTGCCTGCTTTCAAGCTGGCCTTCTACGTAGCATCGGCCCTGGCCGTGTGCGGCTTTGCTTTCGTGAATCCGTCGGTATCCGCGCTCATCTCAAAGCAGGCCGATCCCGAGCGACAGGGCGAGGTGTTGGGCGTGAACCAATCGTTCGCGTCGCTCGGCCGCATTTCAGGGCCGCTGGTCGGATCGATTCTGTTCGGTGTGCATGCGTCTGGAGCGCTGCCGTTTGTGGCCGCTGTTGTCACGCTTGGCTTGGTCGTAACCCTGCTCCCCCGCTTCTGGCAACGGCATGCCTCCGGAGCGGCACAGGAGGCACGCTGAGCGTAGGGATGCCCAGAAACGATCCGAAGCAACGACGCGGATAGTGTCGCGGAGAAAAGAAAAAACAGTTCCATGCAGCAGACACCCACCAGTCCTTTCCAGGGTCTCCGGCACTGCTTCGATCCCACGCGGGGCCTCCTCGTGGTGGGGCACGGCACGGCCGATACGGTGGGGGCTGAAGAAACCCGAGAGGTTACTCGCCGCGTGGCATTGCTACTCCCGGGAGTGCCGGTGGAACTTGGTTTTCTGGAGGTCATCGGTCCCTCCATTGCCGAGTCGCTGCAGCGACTTGCCGCAAGGGGGTGTCGAGAGGTCGTGGCAGCGCCGCTCTTGTTGTTCAACGCTGGGCACGCTCGGAAAGACGTCCCTGAGGCCATTCTCAAAGGGGCCCGCCTAGCCGGACTCATCGTTCAGCAAGCCGACGCCTTGGCCTGCCACGAACAGATCGTTGCCCTTGCGAAACAGCGACGCCGCGAGGCCTTAGAGTGCCTTGCAAGCGTGCCCGCAGAGGCTACCGTGCTGGTGATGGTGGGACGCGGCTCGAGCGATTCGGATGCGTATTGCCAACTGGAAGAGTTCACAGCCGCCACGCTCAGATGCCCCGTTGAGTCCGAGATGGTGGGCAGCCAATTCGGTCACATCGAGTTGGGGTTTGTGGCTGCCGCTCGCCCCACGCTTGCGCAGGCAATCGCCGCGGCTGCCGCCCGAAGGCGTTCGGATGATGGGGGTCCTGTGCTGCGAATTATCGTCCAGCCGCACCTTCTGTTCCGTGGGCACGTACAAGAGACAGTCGCCGAAAGCGTCGTCCACGGCCGCCAGCACTTTCCTTTAATCGAGTGGATTGAGGTGGGGCGTCTAGGGGCCGACGACCACGTCGCTAGGGCCCTTTTGGATCGGGCAAGCTCTGTCGTATGGCCAACCGCCTTGGAACCCCATGCCTGATGCGGGACCCTTATTCTGCACGGAATGAGCGGGGCTTGTGCGTTCCAAAGAACATCTCGCCAGAACCAGCCTCACGTGTCACAATACCAGATCGAGACCAGCATCATTCGCGAACAAGGAGTCATTTGCGTGAAGGGCATACGCTTCGCCGTTGTGGCTAATCAGGGTTCCACCGGCACGAATCAAACCCGCTACCAGCGGTGTTGTCGTATTGGATTGGTCGCGATCACCTTGGCTGCTTGGCCGCTGCTGGCGGGTCTGCATACACCGTCTTGGGATGCCGCTAGGGCCGAAGAACAGCCCGCCGCAACAACCGCCCCGGCGGCAGCCTCGAAACCCGGCCCGAATGACCGACAGATCACGCTGGCCGTTCGCAGCTATCTAGAACGCGAGCATTTCACGCGTCGTCCGATCGACGACGAAATTGCCCACCGTTGGTTCAAGATTTTCCTGGAGTCGCTAGATCCGATGAAAATCTATTTTATTCAGAGCGACATCGATGCGTTTATGCAGAAGCGAGACTCGCTGGATGATCTTGTGAAGCGAGGGGACGTGAGCTTTGCCTACGAAGTCTTTAACCGTTTCTTAAAACGTGTCGACGATCGCCTGCCGCTCATTCAAAAGCTGCTCAATTCGGAGCAGGATTACACGAAGTCAGAATCAATTGTCATCGATCGTGACGACACCACATGGGCCCAGAGCGAGGCTGAAGCAGAAGACAACTGGC
>CAIRDU010000486.1 GCA_903877395.1 uncultured Planctomycetaceae bacterium | reverse complement strand
TGGTACGTTTCGAAGTTGCCCTCACAGACGTGGACGTAACCGTCTCCCTCAAACGCAATGATGTGCGTCGCGAGACGATCCAGAAACCAGCGATCGTGCGTGATCACAACAACGCAGCCCGCGAAGTTCGCAATACCCTCTTCCAACGAACGCAGCGTGTCGATATCAAGATCGTTCGTCGGCTCATCGAGGAGCAGCAGGTTGGAACCGCGTCGCAACAACTTGGCAAGGTGCACACGGTTTCGCTCGCCGCCAGAGAGCGTGCCAACTTTTTTCTGCTGATCGGGGCCTTGGAAATTAAATTTGGCCACGTAGCTTCGAGCGTTGACCGTGCGCTTGCCTAATTCGATCGTGTCGTGCCCACCTGAGATTTCCTCAAACACTGTTTTGTTTGGGTCGAGGGCATCGCGGTTTTGATCGACATAGCCGATATCCACCGTGGCTCCAATTTTGATCGTGCCGGTGTCGGGCTTTTCCTGACCAACCAGCATTCGAAAGAGCGTTGTTTTTCCGGCACCGTTGGGGCCGATGATGCCAACAATGCCCCCAGGGGGCAGTCGAAATGAAAAATTCTCGATGAGCGCCTTGTCGCCAAAGGCCTTGCTCACGCCCTCCGCCTCCACAACCAGATCGCCCAAAGCCCGCCCGGCTGGAATCGACATTTCAATATCGTCCTCGCGGGCCGCAGATTGCTCCGCAGACAATTTCTCAAAAGAGGTCACGCGAGCCTTGCTTTTGGCCTGCCTCGCCTTGGGCGACATCCGGATCCACTCCAGTTCGCGGTCGAGTGTCTTCTGACGAACGCTAGCCGCTTTCTCCTCTTCTGCGAGGCGGGCCCGCTTCTGCTCCAGCCACGACGAGTAATTCCCCTCCCAAGGAATGCCCCGCCCGCGGTCAATTTCCAGAATCCACTTAGCAACATTGTCGAGAAAGTAGCGGTCGTGCGTGACGGCCACCACGGTGCCGGCATACTCCGCCAGATGCCGCTCTAGCCACGCTACGCTCTCAGCATCGAGGTGGTTTGTAGGTTCGTCAAGGAGGAGCAAGTCTGGTTTTTCGAGCAAGAGTTTGCACAGCGCGATGCGCCTTCGCTCGCCGCCAGAAAGATTTGTCACGGCCCACTCGCCGGGAGGCAAGTTCATTGCATCCATCGCAATTTCCACCTGCCGATCGATATCCCAAGCGTTTTGCGCTTCGATCTGGTCTTGCACAGCAGCCTGCTCGGTAAGCAGCTTGTCCATCTCGGCAGGCTCCATCGGCTCTCCTAGCCGAGCGTTAATCTGCTCAAAACGCGTCAGGATTTTTCGCGTCGAGGCAACGGCATCTTGCACGTTTTCAAACACGGTCTTGCTAGGATCCAGTTGTGGCTCCTGCGAGAGATAGCCTGCGGTGAAGCCTTCAGCGAGCCGGGTCGTGCCCTCAAATTCAATGTCGAGGCCCGCCATGATTTTCATGAGCGTACTCTTGCCTGAGCCATTGCGCCCTAGCAGACCAATCTTTGCACCGGGATAGAACGCAACGTTGATGTTCTTGAGAATTTCCCGCTGACCGAACTTTTTATTGAGATCAGAGATCTGAAAAATGAAGGCTGGACCCATCGGACGGCACGGTGCTCCTTGAACTTGGCTGTTGCTGCGGAAAAGTAGCTGCGGTGATACAAAAAGACTCTCGGACAGATGCTGGTGTATCCTAGCGGATGGAGCCACCGTTCTACGAGGGCTCGTTGCGGGTGACGGGGCGATCCACTATTATTTCAATCTGTGGCGACCGGTCTGAAGAAGGAGATGGCATCATGGCTGCTTACGAAAACCCCGACATGCTCGTTTCGTGCGAGTGGGTGGCTGCGCACCTCGGCGATCCGGCAGTGCGGATTGTGGAATCCAATGAGGATAGGGCCCTCTATACCCAAGGCCACATCCGTGGCGCCATTGAAATCGACTGGCAGGTCGATCTGCAAAACCAAGTCTGCCGCGACTATATCGACCGCGCAGGTTTTGAAAAGCTGTGCCAAGCCAACGGCATCTCCCCCGATACAACCGTTGTTTTTTACGGCGACAAGAACAACTGGTGGGCGTGCTACGCTCTCTGGGTTTTCAAGCTCTACGGCCACAAAGACTGCCGAGTCATGAACGGTGGCCGCAAGCGATGGCAACTCGACGGTCGCGAATGGTCTACCGACCGCGTGAATTCGCTTCATACGCAGTACACAGCCCCCGAACAAGATGGATCCATTCGAGCAATGCGAGACGAAGTGCTGCGGCACCAACGCACATCCAAACTGCTGGTGGATGTGCGTTCTCCGGAGGAATACTCGGGGGCTCGCCTGCACATGCCCGACTACCCCAACGAAGGTGCCCTGCGGGGTGGACATATACCCGGGGCAGTGAACGTGCCGTGGGCCCTTTCCTGCAACGAAGACGGCACGTTCAAGAGCGCAAAGGAACTCGAGAAGCTCTATCTGAAAGACACGAAGCTCAAACGACGATCGCCTACTATTGCGTATTGTCGCATCGGTGAGCGATCCAGCCTGACATGGTTTGTGCTCAAGTACTTGCTCGGTTTTAGCAACGTAAAAAACTACGACGGATCGTGGATGGAGTGGGGCAATTGCGTTGGGGTGCCGATCGTGCAAGGCAATGCCCCAGCCGGTGGCAATGCGCCCGCCGCTCCTGCTGACTTGTTGACACCGCTCGCATGAACAGCGTTCACAGCCGACTCGACGCAATCATCGGCGAATGTGCCGAGTTGGATGGCCGCGAAAAGTTGGAACTGCTGCTCGACTTTGCCAGCCGCCTGCCCCCACTGTCCGCTGAGTATCAGGCTCGTAAAGCAAACGAGGATCGGCGGGTGCATGAGTGCCAAACCCCTGTTTTTCTGTGGCTTGAAACGCAGAGCAATGCCTCTCGGCTGATTGCCGAGGTGGCTCCCGAGGCCCCCACAGTGAAGGGATTTGTGGCGATTCTGGCGGAGGCCATCGAGGGGCGGCCGCCGGAAGAAGTGCTCATGCTGCCGGATGACATTCTCGAGCGCATGGGGCTTGCTGAGGTGCTTGGGATCCTCCGCACGCGAGGCCTCCGGGCAATCGTTGGGCATGTCAAGCGAAGTATTGTACGCGGGATGACGGGCGAATTGGCTTAAAAAAAGAATGGATAAGCATGACTGCACGAATCATCGCTGGCATTGATCTGGGTGGGACGGCAATCAATTACACATTTCTAGATGAACGGGGCCAGTTTCTCATCGGAGATCTCTGCGAATACCCAGCCCACAGCGTTGAGGGGCCCGAGGTGTGCCTTGGTCAGATCGCCGATGGACTGGCCATGGCGGCAGACCGTGCCGGCGTTCAACTCTCCAACACCATTGCCGCAGGGCTCGACACGCCAGGCCCTGCAAGTGCCACAGGTGTGCTAAGCCGTCGTGGCTCCACAAATTTTGTGCACCCACAGTGGGCGGGCTACGACATCCGCGCTGGCTTAGAGCAAAAGCTTGGCCTGCCGGTAACCTATTTGAACGACGGCAATGCCGCGGCACTGTGGGGTCACGTGTCGATTTTCGGCTCTGAGAATCAGTCCACGAGCATCTCGGCAATCATTGGCACTGGCCTGGGCGGCGGTGTCATTGTGAACGGCCGCGTGGTGGTTGGCAGCAATGGATTTGGTGGCGAACTTGGGCATGTGCTCATTCCATACACTGCCATCCAGGGCATCGAGGGGCTTGTACCGCACTGTAATTGTGGTCGGACTGGGGATTTGGAGTCGCTCTGCTCACTCACGGCAATCAGGCAGTCGCTGCTGCCTTATTTCCTCGCGCGGTATCCAAAGCACCCCCTCGCCGTCGGTGACATTGCCCAGGCCGCCAAGCAAGTGCGAGGACTGGCAGAGCAGGGCGATGCCATGTGCCTAGATATTTTTAGAGTACAGGCCCACGCCATGGGCCTCTTCTTCGATGAGATGGTCAACGTATTCGATCCTGATGCATTGGTAGTTGGTGGCGGCGCCGTTGAAACATCTGCCGATTTCCAGCGATGGTTTTTGGATGAAATCCGCATTGCAATGCCCAGCCAGCGAGAAGAACAGGTCGGGATTGCGATCCGCGTTATGCCCAACGGCGACACCGCCGGAGCCCGCGGCGCGGCCCTCGACGCCGTGCGACTCGTGCGAATCCGCACGCTCTAAACAAGTGCGATTCCAACGTGCCTCGCACTGCGCCCGCTATGCCACGCGATCCAAAATTGGTAACACGGGGAAACCGTTTGGCAGCACCTTCGGCGGGAGGGCGGCGGGCTGTTTCGAGACCTCGTCAACCGCGGCAAGTGGGGATCGCGGTGGCCCCAGGAGCATCAGCCTAGCGGTGCCGAGCAAGCCACGCAGGGATCCAAACGTGGCTTCGACCGCAGCGGGCTCATAGCCACAGTGGACCATGCAGTCTTGACATTTCGCATTCCCGCTGGCTCGACCGTACGCCTTCCAGTCGGTGCCCTCAATTAATTCACGAAACGTTTTGACATATCCTTCATCGAGCAGATAGCACGGCCGCTGCCAACCAAAAAGGTTGTATGTCGGCGTGCCCCACGGACGGCATTCCAGATCCCACGCACCTTTTAGAAATTCGAGAAATACAGGTGACTGATTAAATTTCCATCGCTTCGGTGCCTGGTCCAGAATGCGACGAAAGAGCGACTGACTCCGATGCCGAGGCAGAAAATGGCTCTGGTCGGGCGCTTTGGCGTAGGAGTACCCTGGGGAGATCATCATTCCCTCTACGCCAAGCCCCATCACCTCATCAAAGAACTGCCGGTATCGGGCAGGGTCGGTATCCGCAAATAAAGTGGAATTGGTTGTGACGCGGAACCCCGCTTTTCTCGCGGCACGGATCGCGGAGACGGCCACGTCAAAAACACCCTCACGGCAGACAGCCGCGTCGTGCTCTTCCCGGGGCCCATCAAGGTGAACGGAAAACGCCAGGTATTGCGACGGGGTAAAATGCGGCAGCATCTCCTCTAATTTGAGGGCATTGGTGCAGAGGTAGAGATATTTCTTGCGGGCCACGATTCCAGCTACGATCTGCTCGATCTGCGGATGCAAGAGCGGCTCACCTCCTGGAATTGAGACCATCGGTGCGCCGCATTCGTCCACGGCATGAAAACACTGCTCGGGAGTCAGGTGCGACCGCAGTACTTCCGTGGGATGCTGAATCTTACCACAGCCACCGCACGCCAGATTACAACGAAAAAGCGGCTCGAGCATGAGAACAAGCGGGTAATGGTTGTTGCCTCGCAGGCGTTGCACGGCCACGTGCCGCAGCACGGCGATCATTTGTCCAATAGGCACGCTCATGCAACTCGCTCCCTCGAAAGGCCATGTGAATCCATGGCGTTGTGCGACAAACACCACCGCGCCAAGGCCATCAGTGGAAAATAAATTGGATAGTAGTGGTAGCGGAGATAGAAAACTTTTGGAAATCCCGTGCCCGTAAATTCCTTCTCCTGCCATGCTCCACTGGACGACTGCCTGCCAACGAGCCACTGCACGCCTCGCCTGGCTTCGCAGGTGTCGTGCCGGCCTGCAGCCACCAAGCCGGCAACGGCCCATGCTGTTTGCGAGGCTGTCGGCGTGCCGCATCCGGCTAACTTTCGATCGGCATAGCTTTCTGGTGTTTCCCCCCAGCCACCGCAAGGCTGTTGATGGCTGGCCAGCCAGTCAGCGCCAGTGCGGATCGCTGGATCGTCGGCGGCCACACCCACTAACCGCAGGCCTTCAATCGACTGCCATGTGCCGTAGATATAGTTGACGCCCCAGCGGCCATACCACGACCCATCGGCCTCCTGCTCGCGGCGAAGATAGGCAATCGCGCGATCCACCGAAGGATGGCCGATTCGCAGACCAATCTTTCCAAATGCCTCCAGCACCCTCCCAGCCAGGTCAGGCGAACTGGGATCGATCATCGCGTTGTGGTCGGCAAACGGCACCTTGCAGAGCAGTTCACAATTGTTGTCGCGATCAAACGCAGCCCAGCCACCATCCGAATTCTGGAGAGCCTCCAGCCACGCTTGAGCTCTCGCGATCGCAGAGGCGACACGCTCCACTCGCATGCGACTGGCCACCGCCACGTCAGACAGAACTACGCTGCGTCGATCTCCCTCGCAATCCATGGCCTCCGACTCCCGCCACGTGGCCAGTGCAATGATCACCATCGCTGTGTCGTCCACGTCGGGATAGAAACGGTTGGCATATTCAAAACACCAGCCTGAAGGCGTGGCCTGCCCGGCACGATGCGCCCAATCGCCAGTGGTGCGAACCTCGCGATCGAGCAACCAATCAACCGCCGCATCGAGGGCGGCGGCCCCGTTGCCGGACTCTGAATCGCTGCGGTGAACCAGACGATCTGGCAAGGCCCGCGAAGCACAGCGGGCATCGGCTAGACTCCGCAGCGTGATGGCTGTATCCCATACCGGTGAACGGCAAGGCTCAATCCGCGTGGAACCGTCTGGCTCTCGCTCGATGAGTCGCTGGAGTTGACGCCAACATTCTTGAACCTCGGGCGACGCATCGTCGCAACCCATTGCCCGCAGAGCCACAATGCTCCAGACAATCGGTGGAAAAATCGCCCCCAGTCCGTCGCTGCCATCAAACCGTTTCAGCATCCACTGACGGCATTGAGCCACGGCACGACTCCGTAACGGCCTGAAGCCGATCGCATCGCAGGCCTTCATCACCCGATCGACGCCGCGAAAAAATATCGCCCAGCCACTATGGCCGCCAACAGATGCCTGCGGGGCATGACGACCCCGCCACGAAAAAAGCTCGGAAATGCCCTGCTGAGGATCAACCTGACGCACAGGCTGAAATGCCCAAATGAGCGAGAGCGGCACAATCATTGTGCGAGACCAGGCAGATACCCGGTGGAGATTGACGGGAAACCAATCCGGCAGCAGCACCATTTCAGGAGGCACCGCTGGGCATGCCGAATACGGCATCTGCCCAAGAAGTGCCAGATAAAACCGTGTAAAGCTATTGGCAGCCCACGGCCCACCCGCCTGTTGAATTGCCATCCGCGCTCGTACAAGCGGTTCGGCATCTGCCTCATGCCCAGTGAGCTTGAGCGCAAGGTAGGCCTTGACGCTGGCACTGATGTCAACCGGTCCACCCGGATGAATCGCCCAACCGCCGCCCGGCAGTTGCTGCTTGAGAATACGCTGTGCCGCGCCAGCTACTTCTATCGCGTCGAGCTTGCCTGCCCACGCCAGAATCAGCAAATATTCGCTTTCCAAGATCGAGTCGCCTTCCAGCGGCCCCCGCCAGTGGCCGTCGGCTGATTGTCGCTGCAGCAGCCAATCGCTCGTCAGATCGATGGCATCCACAACAGGGCCCATGCGATCGTTGCGACTGTATGGTTCTCGCGTCAACGAGGGCCGCGCACTATTCGCCCCCTTCAAGATCGGAAGACACACGTCTGAACTCCAGTCACT
>CAIRDU010000485.1 GCA_903877395.1 uncultured Planctomycetaceae bacterium | reverse complement strand
CGCCACGATCTCGGCCGCGAGCAACTCGTGGCCAGAATTTGGTCGTGGAAAGAACAGTATGAAAAGCGAATTCTCAGTCAGTTACGAGATCTGGGCGCCAGTTGCGATTGGGATCGCGTACGATTTACGCTCGATGATCGCTGCGCCCGCGCAGTAAGAGAGGCGTTCTTTCGTCTCTTTCAACGGGGGCTCGTGCGGCGAGGCAAGCGGTTGGTCAATTGGGACACATTTCTCCAGACGGCCGTCAGCGACGACGAACTCTTTCACGAGCAAGTAAAAGGCCATTTCTGGCACATCCGCTACGACATCATTGACCCCAAGCCCGGCGAGCCAGCCAGCCTCACAGTGGCGACCACACGGCCCGAAACGCTGCTGGGCGACACGGCCGTGGCTGTGCATCCAACGCCGGCGAAAGCGTTGGATGAGGCCGAGGCAGCACTTCGGGGAAAGCGTGCAACTGCGCCTGCGAAGGAACACGCAGAGATCGACGCGGCCATTGAGGATCTCGCGGTGCGGCGTCGCGAGATCCTGCCAGGCTTGGAGCAACTGGCCAACATGGCACGCGACGGCCGTCGCGTGCGGTTGCCGCTTTTGGGCCGTGAGATTCCGCTGGTTGCCGATGCGTGGGCCCAGCCCGGGCTGGGCTCAGGATGCGTGTAGATCACGCCCGCTCACGATCCCAACGACTACGAAGTCGGCCTTCGGCAGCAGTTGCCAATGATCAACATCCTCATGCCCAACGGCACGCTGGCTGCAGAGGCAGGGCCGTATGCCAGCCTGACGATCCAGAAAGCCCGCACGAAGGTGGTGGCCGATCTCGACGCCGCCGGGCAACTTGTGCAGGTCGAGGATCGCGTGATCGAGTTGGCCCACTCCGATCGCTCGAAGACCCCGATCGAGCCGTTTCTGGCCGATCAGTGGTTTATTCGCATGGATGAACTGGCACAACCCGCGCTGGATGCGGTGCGCGAAGGGCATGTACGAATTGTGCCCAAACGCTATGCCAGAAGCTATTTGGACTGGCTGGGCGAAAAGCGGGATTGGCCGGTGAGCCGACAACTCTGGTGGGGCCATCGCATTCCGATCTGGCACGTGGCAGGCGTGCAGGAAGCGGATCTCGCCGCCGCGTTTGCGGGCCGCAGCACCGTCTCCTGGCAGAGCGACGGCAGCGAGGACGGGTGGTTTGTGTGTTCATCTGACGAGGTAATGGCCGACGAATCGCTCGGCGTGCATGCGATCAATGGCCAGCCGCTGGTGCGGGACCCTGATGTGCTCGACACGTGGTTTTCATCAGCGCTCTGGCCGCACTCCACGCTGGGTTGGCCCGAGGCAACACCCGAGTTGGCCTGCTTCTATCCGACGGCAACGCTTGTCACCAGCCGCGACATCATCACGCTCTGGGTGGCCAGGATGGTGATCATGGGAATTTTTGACACCGGAAAGATACCGTTTTCTGATGTCTATATTCATCCCAAGATTCTCGACCGCTACGGCGAGACCATGAGCAAGAGCAAGGGCAATGGCGTGGACCCAGTGGATGTGATCGACACGCTCGGTGCCGATGCCTTGCGATTTGCACTGGCGGGCATGGCGACTGAAACACAAGACGTGCGAATGCCCGTGGAGTTTCAATGTCCGCACTGCGAGGCCCGGAGCGAGCAAACGCTCGCCAACCGCGTGCTGCCCCGTATCGAGTGCCCAAAGTGCAAAAAGCCATTTCGCACGCAGTGGGCGCAGACGCCAGAGGACCTCGCGCTTGCTCGTGGCCCGGCCGTAAGCGAACGGTTTGAAGCTGGCAGGAACTTCTCCAACAAGCTCTGGAACGCCACTCGGTTTGTGCTGATGAACCTCGAGGATTTTTCCGGGGGAGATATGTCGCAGTGGCGTGTAACTGACCTGCCTCCGGCCTTGGAAGACAGGTGGCTGGCCAGCCGTTTGGCCAGCGTGTCGCGGGATGTGACAGCTGCAATTGATGAGTATCGGTTTGCCGAGGCTTCGCGACTGCTCTACGGCTTCGCGTGGGATGAATTCTGCAGCGCGTATCTGGAGCTGTGCAAATCGCGGCTGGCCGATCCGGTGCTGCGGCCACAGGCACAGGCCATGCTCCTGCTGGGCCTCGACACGATTTTGCGACTCCTCCATCCGATCATGCCATTTGTCACCGAAGAAATCTGGCAGCACCTCCGCGAAGCGGCGGGAGGTCGCCGAATGCCGTGGGACACCTCCGGCGTGTCAGCCTCATCGACGGGCTCGGCCTCCTTGCCTGCCTCGGTCATGCTGGCCCACTGGCCCACGCCGCCGACTGAGTGGATTGACCTGACAGCTGAAACTCGGTTTGGCACATTTTTAGCCGTTGTGGGTGGCATCCGTGAGATTCGCGCCAGGCAGAATGTGCCGCCCCGCACCAAGCTCAAAGTAGCGATCCGGGCCGACGCAGTCACCGCGGAACTTCTCTCGCCTCTGCACGCAGCGATTGAGTCGATGGGGGCGGTCGACCTTGCGCCGATTGGCCCCGATGTCCAAGGCCCTGCCGGTGCGGCCACTGCAGGCGTGCTGGGCTGCGAGATTTTTGTGGATATGGCTGATCTTGTGGACGTAGACGCCGAAATTGTGCGGCTTGGCAGGGAGAATGATAAACTCTTGGGGTTGATTGCCGCCAAGACAGCGAAGCTAGCCGATGAGAATTTTGCTGCGAGGGCTCCTGCCGCGGTGGTAGAAAAGGAACGCGACCAACTGGCCGAGATGGAAGCCCGATTGGCCAAGAGCATTGCGTTGCTCGCTGAGTTTGAGGGGCGTCGTGTTAGACTGCGTTAGTTGAACATGCCGATTATCGTTGGATCGCTGGAGCATCTCACATGACCGTTCAAATGGAACTGTCTCGTATTATCATTAGCGAGATCAATGACCAGCAGGTTGTGTACCTCAAGGAAGTTGAGGGCGACCGCACGTTTCCGATCCTGATCGGCCTCTTTGAGGCAACCAGCATCGACCGCCGAGTGAAGCACCATTCGTCGCCCAGACCACTCACGCACGACTTATTTGTCGCGGCAGTTGATCTGCTGGGTGGTGAATTTCAAGACGTGGTGATTAGCGATCTCAAAGAACACACGTACTACGCCACTATCCGCGTGCTGAAAGACGGTGAGATTTTGGAGATAGATGCCCGCCCCTCCGATGCGATTGCGATCGCCGTTACCTGCGAACCCAATCTGCCGATTTATGTATCCGAGGAAGTTCTCTCCGACGTCCTCGGCTAAAAAATGAAAACGGTGGCAGCCACCAGATCTGGACGAGCTAGGCAAGAAGCGAGGCTGTGTGGCTGAAGTTATTTCGAGTGTAAAGCGATCCGCCTCCGACAGCGTTGTGGCGGTGCCAAAACCTGGCTGCCAATTTGCCAGCGACAACGCCGCCGGTTTTTGTCCCGAGGCGTGGCAGTCGCTCGAACGGGCTAATTCTGGGCACGTGCCAAGCTACGGCGACGACCAATGGACGTCACGGGCAAGCGATCTCATTCGCGAGGTGTTTGAGCATTCCGCAGAAGTGTTTTTCGTATTCAACGGCACTGCGGCTAATTCGCTGGCGTTGGCAGCGATGTGCCAGTCGTACCATGCAATTCTTTGCCATGAACTCGCCCACATCGAAACCGATGAGTGCGGAGCCCCGCAGTTTTTTTCCAACGGCACGAAGATTCTGTTGGCATCTGGAGAACGCGGCAAGCTTGCGCCTTCGGCGATCACGCAGGCAGTTGAGCGACGCAGAGACATCCATTATCCAAAACCCCGCGTGGTGAGCGTGACGCAGGCCACGGAGCTTTCCACGGTGTACTCTATCGATGAACTATCGGCCATTCACGATGCCTGTCAGCGGCACGGACTGCGACTGCATATGGATGGGGCAAGATTTGCCAATGCCGTCGCCAGCCTAGATGTATTGCCCCGGCAGATCACGTGGGAGGCGGGCGTGGATGTGCTGTGCCTCGGCGGCACAAAGAATGGGATGGGGATGGGTGAGGCGATCATTTTTTTCAAGAAGGAACTGGCCGACGAATTCGCGTATCGATGCAAGCAGGCTGGGCAACTGGCATCCAAGATGCGGTATCTAACGGCGCCGTGGGTGGGGCTCCTGGAGAGCGGCGCTTGGCTGACAAACGCCCGACGTGCCAACGCCGCAGCGGCGCGGTTGGAAGTGGGGCTGGCTGCCATTCCGGGAGTGGAGGTGCTGGGGAAGCGCGACGCCAATGCGGTGTTTGCCAGACTTCCCGACACGCTGGCGGCATCACTTCGAGCCAAGGGCTGGAAATTTTACGATTTCATCGGCTCCGGCGGCTGCCGATTCATGTGTTCGTGGGCCACAACCGACGCCGACGTCGACGCCCTGCTCGCCGACTCCAAATAAACGGTGGCTGCCACCGTTTGCGTTTAGAGGCCGAAGGCGCGGCGTAGGATGTGGAGCGATTTCTCGCCGTGCTTGGCGGCCACGATCACGTTGAGACGCACCTCGCTGGTGCTGACCAGATCGATATTGATGCCCGCTTCTGTCAACGGCGCAAAGAGCCGGTCAGCCATGCCTGCGTGGCTGCGGATGCCAACGCCAGTGATCGAGAGTTTGGCCACGTGCGGCACGTCCACCACGATGGCCCCCAGTGAGGTAGCAATTCGACCAGAGACATCGATTGCTCTTTCGCGGTCGCTCGACGGCACCGTGAAGCTGAGTTCGGCTTTGCCGCCGCGAGGATGGCTCTGCACGATCATGTCTACAAAGAGTTTTGCCCGCCCCACCTCTTCAAAGACATCGGCCGCCACACCCGGCTTGTCGGGCAGATCGGTAAACGTGACGAGCGCCTGTGAAGAATCCAGCGTGACATCCTCCACGGCCAGATCCTCCATGCCTTCGAGCCTGCGGACCACGTCCAGCGGGCTCGACTTGGGCAAGGCCGCTGCGGACCCATCGGCCCCGCCGCCCATAGCCTCGGCCTCCAGACCGAACGCCCGATGCGCTGCCTGCACGGCCGCAGCGGCATCGTCGCGATGAATGAGCACCGATATTTTGATCTCACTGGTTGTGATCATCCGCACGTTGATTCCCTTGCGTGACAGCGCCGAGAAGAGGTGGCCTGCCACGCCTTCCTCGCGGGCCATCCCCACGCCTACCACAGAGACTTTGGCCAAGGAGCCGTCGTGCGACACACCTTCTGCACCGAGTTGTTGTGCCACTGATGTGGTCACTTCAAGTGCTGCGGCGAGGTCATCGGCCGGCACCGTGAACGAGATATCCGCCCGCCCGTGTTGACCGACGTTCTGTACGATCATGTCGACAGCAATACCCGAAGAGGCCAGTTGTGAAAAGACGCGGTGGCTTGATCCGGGCTGATCGGGCACACCCTCCAGCGTGATTCTGGCCTCGTTTTTAGCCAGTGCCACACCACTCACTGGGCGGGGCGTCGTCTGTTCGGCGGGTAGAATGAGCGTACCAGGCACATCTTTGAAGCTCGACCGCACGTGCACCTTCACTCCAAACTTCTTCGCAAACTCGATCGACCGGGGATGCATTACGCCCGCGCCTAAGCTGGCCAGTTCCAGCATCTCATCGTAGGCGATCGAGGCCAGTCGCCTGGCCTCGGGCAAGAGCCTAGGGTCGGTCGTGTAGATGCCATCGACATCGGTGTAGATCTCGCACACATCTGCCGCGAGCACCGCTGCCAACGCCACGGCCGTTGTGTCGGAGCCGCCGCGACCGAGCGTCGTGATATTGCCGCACTGGTCAATGCCCTGGAAGCCCGCCGCAATCACGATGCGGCCCTCATTGAGGTTGTGCTTCACGTTGTCGGTGGAAATTGACTTGATTCTGGCCTTTGTGTGCGTGCTGTCTGTGCGGATTCCGATCTGCGCACCGGTGAGGCTCACGGCCTCCACGCCCAGCGACTGAATCGCCATTGCAAACAGAGCCACGCTCACCTGCTCGCCCGTGGAAAGCAGCATGTCCATCTCACGGGCGCTCGGCCGCTGGTTGATCTGCTTAGCCAGATCCACGAGCACATCGGTCTGGTGCCCCATGGCACTCACGACCACCACAACCTGATCGCCAGCCTTGTGCCGAGCTACGGCCTTTGAGGCGGCAGCCAGAATCTTCTGCGCATCGGCCACACTCGTGCCACCAAACTTCTGAACGACAAGGGACATCGTCAACTGTGCTCCTGCGCTTGGATGCGTCGCCCGAGACGCTGCTTGAGTTCTATGGGTTCAAGGATTGCGATGACCAACATCACCGGAATGACCGGAATGAAGAAACGCTTCCATCAATTGCCATCCCGGTTGGATCATATCGCCGCCAGAGGCTGCCGCTGCTTCGTCGTAGGTTCTTTGGCCGGAGGCCATAATTCCGTCGCCAGCCATCACAAACGGCACGCACCCACGAGAGTGAGTCTTGGTGGAGAGCAATGTGAGATGATCCGGACAGACGAGAATGCG
>CAIRDU010000484.1 GCA_903877395.1 uncultured Planctomycetaceae bacterium | reverse complement strand
CAGGCGACGGTGTGGATGATCGTGTCGCGGCCACCCGCAAACGTGAGATTCGCAAACCCCATCATCTCGTCGCGTGTCAGCCGCCGCCCGCGGTAAATTGCCTGGGTGAGTAGGCTAAAGAAATCATCGCCGGGGTTGGCCTCGGCCCGGTCCAACTGAGCGTTGTGATACGCCTCCAAGCCGGCGCCATGATTGCCACCAGCCCCGTGAAAGACATGAATGCCCCAGCCGATCCAGGCGTCGGCCTCCGACTGTGGCAGATTGAGCAGCACTGCGAGCGCCCGCGACTGCAGCGGCAGCGCAAACCCGTTGACGATCTCCAGGGAATCGAGTGCCGTCGCCTCTTGGAGCAGACCGCGGACGAGGTTTTCGATGTGGGATTGGAAGGGAGGTTCCTTGGCGCGCTGAAAGAATGGTTCGACGAGTTTTCGGTAGTCGATCTGCTCGGGGGGATCGGCCTCGATTGGCAGTTGTCGCATCGTCCGAAGGTCCTCCTCGGAGGGCACGGGCACGCGGAATGGCGCGTCGGAACTGAACGTCTTCCAGTCCTTTGCCGCGCGTTTGACATCCCCGTGGCGCAGGATCATGAGCACTTCCTCCCCCGTAAAGGGACAGGAGAGAACGCCATCAGTGCGGCGCTTGTCGCGGAATGGATCGGGAATCTCGGGCATGCCTCGGAGGATAGCCCAGTCAACGGCGCTTGGCAACGATCGTCCGGTTACTCGGTGTTGGCAATTCAATATCAGGATGGCCGCAGAGTTGCCGGAATCCCTCGGCGCTGACGGCTCGAAGCCCCCGCAGCGAGAGCGTGCCGTCAGTGTGCGTGGAGAGGATATGCGCCACTGGATCGCTCACGCTTTCGACACCGTTCAACGAAAGCAGCGGGTGCTTCACGAGTTGTCTGGCAAGTTCTTCGCTGAGATTCGTGAGGCCATCCAGCCAGAGGCCGCCGCCTGTATGGCTTGCGAGGATGCCTGCCGCAGCTGGGCTCAGGTGTTTTAAGTCGTTGAGCGTGAGCCCAGCAAATCCCTTCTGCGCGGCCACTATACGGGCCTGTTCCACGCTCAATGTTTCGAGTCCCTTGAGCGTCAGCGGCCCCTTGTGCTGCGAGAGTTTCATGAGTTGGTCGTGGGTGATGTGGTCGCTGACACGAATTTCAAGCGAGCCAACATGCGTGCCAAGCCAGCCTGCGGCGGCATCATTGATCGCAAAGAGCCCTCCGAGAAACAGCGGTCCTCGATGGAGGCACAGCCACTTGGCTTGCGTCGGCGGTAACTGAGAGACACCCTTCAGGCAGAGATAGCCTCGCCGCGATGACAACGCCTCGGCAGCCTCCTCGCAGAGCATCGAGATGGCGTGCAGGTGCAACGGTCCAGCATGACGAGCCAGGTGTCTTGCAACCGGGCCGGATAGATCGGTGAGTCCGTTTAGGAAGAGGGTGCCCCGATGCTGTGCGAGGGCCGCAGCAGAGAGCGATGAAAGACCGGCTAATCGCCCAAGATAGAGCGAGGAGGCGTGCTGCGAGAGTTCGATCGCGTGACGCGGATTCAGAGATGTAATGCGATCGAGCGACAACTCTCCCTCGTGTTGGGCCAGAGACCTCGCCGCGGCAGCGGAGAGATGCCGAAGGTTGTTGAGCGATAAGCCGCCTCCCCTGTGCCGGCCGAGTTCGACGGCAACCGCGTCGGTAATCGTTCGGATCGCATCCAGATAGAGATGTCCGCGATGGCGGGCCAGTTCCCGAGCTACCGAGAGGGGTAGATGGAGCAGGCCATGCAGGTAGAGGTGCACGCCGTAGTGGCCGATCGCGTTGAGGTTCAGCGATGCCAGATCGCCGGCTGTAGGCTCCAACGGGGCGACGGAGAGATGGCCGCGCGACGTGGCCACGATTGGATCGGTGCTGTTGTAATCAGCCTCGCCATTCACCACCTGCACCGGCCGTGCAAAGCGACTCACGATCTGCCGCGAGGCTTCTGCATCGATGTGCGTGAGGCGGCCTGTTTCGGCTCGCAGGGTCGCGCCATGATCGGGTTTCGCAGTTTCGCTTAGCTTGGCAGGGGGTACGACGAGTGGGGCGTGTTTGTGAATCTTCTCGGAGATCTTTTTCCAATCGAGTGGTTCGTGTGATGCCATGCCGCAAGTGTACGCCTGCGGGCACTGTCCGGCTGGGGGTTATGACACACAATCACGCGAGGCGGTGAGGCTGAAGCCGTCAGTTGATTGCGGCCAAGGCTAAGCTGGATCAACTCGAATGGAGAATCGTTACGAACTCGGCGATGACGCGTAGATCCATCGCGATTTCGGCAGCAATAGGGATCGGCGAAAAATCCGGATTCAGCGGCAGCAGGCTGATCGTGGCATGCTCCCACGCAGCGCCATCGGCCGATTCGGTTGGGCTCGCTTGGCGCCGCACATCGCTGACCTTGGTCGAGACATATTTTTTGACCGTATACGACCCGCCGGTTTCGGGATCGCTTAATTCCGCATGTTGCACGAGTAGAATCCGGCCCGAACGGCTGCCCGTCACGTCGAAGCGAAAGACACAGTAGGAGCCGTCGCAGATGCGTGGCTCCATCGATCTGCCGAAAACCTGTGCCACAAAAGAACGCTCGTCACACCGGACTCCTGCGGGCACGTGCACCCACCCCAAGCAGTCGGCGGCTGACGGGGGCCCGAATGCGCCTGCGGCGGCCCGCAGGTCGTACACAGGGAGCCACTTGTTAAAATGTTTGCCAGGAGGCGAAGGCACGATGTTGAATAAAACCTCTGGCGAACCTTCTGGCGAAACGCGTGGCGCCACGAAGGACTTCGGGATGGTTTTTGTGCTGGCTGTCGGTTGAGTCTCGCGAGGAGTCACGGGAACAGTCACCAAATCCTCTGCCCGCATCGCATCGCTCGAAAAAGTCCGCGAGGCCAGCCGCAGCCGCTCCCGAAGGTAGTCGCGAAGCCCGGCATCGGCGCACCAGACATAGCACCCCTTGCGACCGCGTGAGAGCAGCACTTTGTACGTATTCTTGATGATCGACTGCACCTTCTGCAGCACCCGCTCGCGGGCGGACTGATCGCTGCCGGCATCCTTCAGTTCTTTTTTCCATCCCTTGAGAGACGTGTCTGTTGTGGCGCGTTTGGTAGCTTCTCCAATCACTTTCCCAGCTTCCACCCGCAGGTCAGGTCCGATCAACACGCCGAGCCAGTCAAACTCCACGCCTTGGCAGGTGTGCACGCAGCCGACCTGGCCGATGCCGTCGGGCGACATGGCCCACGTTTCCCCCATAAAATTCCAAGGCAGCGCAAGACCGTCGGCTTGGACGTGTTGCACGTGCTTGGCGCGGAGCCTGCCTGTGGTGGGCCACTCCCAGGAGTAGCCGGCGAGCAATCGGGCCTTGTTGTCCCCGTTTTTCTTCTGCAGTGCCACATACATCGCTTCGGCATCATCGAACACCTCAAATGCATATCCGCCGTCGGCCCAGTGGTCATAGTTGCCTGTGGGCCGCACCTGTAGAACGTCATCCAGCCAGTTGAGGTAACCGTCGGACCCCCCGCAGCGAAATTGAGCTGCGAGCGTGAAAGGCGAGTGAACGTGCGCCTTGTACTTCTTTGCCGCTGCGCGAATGCGAGCATCGCTGCCGGTATCCAGCCACGACACCCGTTGCGTTTCGTCCAGGAAGAACACGCTGATGCGGGCTGCCCGCACCATGTCTTCCACCATGCTCTTGCCCTTGTATTGATAGGCCTTGTCCTTGAGGCGATGGGCCTCGTCGACGATCAAGACTTCATGGGTGCGATCCTTCATGAAATCAGATTGATGAAAGCTCCAGGAGGATTGAAAGAGTGCCTGCCCGTCTTCCCGATAGCCCTTGTCACCGCCAGAGAGTTGCTCGACGAGTGTGTCGCGAAATGCCTTGTTGGGTGCGACGAAGAACCCAAGTCGCTTTGAGCCGAGCACTTCCGCGAGGAGCCGCACGGCGATCACGGATTTGCCGGTGCCGGGGCCACCATGCACGATGAAGACCTGCCGCTGCGATGCGGTGGCCGCGCCGGCGATGGCGTGCCGGATGATCTGAAAGGCTTCATTCTGCGCGTCGAGCAGTTCGAATTCTTCGTTGCCGGACAGCATGCTGCCGACTCGCTCGATGAGCGCCGGGGCCGGAATGAGCCTGCCCTTTTCCAGCAGGAAGAGAACATCTTGCTGCGGCTTGTGTCGGACGTGCTTTTCCATATACCGGCAGAGCGCATCGGCATCGTCTGCCAGAAAGAGATGCGAGTCGTCGATGATGTGCTGATACCGAGGGTCTTCGAGCGGTTCTGGAGTGCGACGCCACAGGTTGAAGAGGTAGGCAGCGGAGTGCATGCCGATGCATCGGTCCCGAATGTCGGCGTTGAATCGCAGGATGAGCCCCTTGTACTTCCGGGCTTGCACGCAGGGATGCTGGACGTTGGACCCACCGCCGAAAGGGACCCACACGAGGTCTGGAATCGCGGAGACATCGGCCCGATCCCAAGCCTTCAATTCCAGAATCAAACCGTTATCGTTGGTGCCATCGTTTCCTGCCAGCAGCACATCCACGCGAAACCGGCCGGCGGCGGAGATGTGGTATTCAATGGCAACCTGGATTCGATCATCCACATCGGCTCGTCGCAAGCTGTGCGAGAAGCGGCTGTATTCGTCGGCCCACACCCGCTCGTCGGCAGGCACGCCGCCGGTCTGCCGGCGAAAGCCTTCTGTCAGCCGTCGATGAAGCAGGTTGCGGTCAACGTCGTCGAGAAATTGCTGCTTGGTCTCGGCGTAGATGATCACGGCTCTCGAAGCTCCGTGTATTTGTTCGCACGGCCCTTCGCCAGCGCCACCGGATACTTCCGCTCATTAGCCGCGAGCTTGTTGCGAATCGCTTTGCCGATGTCCACGTCGAGCCGGTCGGCCAAGAGCAATGCGTAGAGAAGCACATCGGCGATCTCTTCGATCGTGGCATCTCGTTTCGCGCCGGCCTGCATCTGGCTATCGACCTCTGCGTCGGTTTTCCACAGAAACCGCTCCTGTAACTCGGCGGCTTCGATGGCGATCGCGGCGGCCAGGTTTTTGGGCGTGTGAAACTGCGCCCAGTCTCGGGCGTCTCGAAACGCCCGAGCTTGCGCCATCAGAGACTGCCATGTGTCAGAATGCGTCTGCTGCGTACGGCGTTTTGGCGTTGGCTTTTTCATGGAGTGATGGAGTCTACTCAACGCCGCAGCCCCGTGCTGCTGCGACGCAGGGATCTCTATTGGTTTGCTGTGGCTTTCAAGCCTGCGTGGACGGATACTGATGGAATGAACCCTGCTCAATCCCCCGCCGAACTCTCCGCGAAGAAGTGCGTGCCATGCGAAGGGGGCGTGCTGGGATACTCAGCCGCCGAGGTCCAGACACAAGTGGCGGCGCTGCCGCTCTGGCGGCTCACGCATCTCGGCACCCGGATACGCCGCGATTGGACGCTGCAGAACTTCCGTGCCGCGATTAAGTTGTTGAACACGATCGCTGCGCTTGCCGAACAGGAGCAGCACCATCCGGATTTGCATCTGGAGGGCTATTGCAGTGCGTGGGTCGAGATGTACACGCATGCGATCGGTGGACTCTCCGAAAACGACTTCGTCTTGGCGGCAAAGATCGACGCGATTTCTGGGAATCGACAGTGAAGACCGTTCGGAGAGGGGCTGGTTCCGTATGCGTAGCAAACGGCGACTGACACTATCGGCTCGCCGACGTGGAATAGATGCGGTGTCGAGTGGCGCTGGGCTCAGCGTTTGATTTGGGACGCAAGCAATTTTCGAATCTTTGCGCCGTAGGGCGGGCGCATGCTGACGAGCACTTTCTCGACGAGGCCCGAGGTCGGCTGACTGAAGACCGCCTTGCAGTGGCTGAACTGGCGAAAGCCATCGACACTGTGATACCTGCCCATTCCCGAGAGTCCGACGCCGCCGAATGGCAGGTCTGTCATCGCCACGTGCACGACCACATCGTTGACGGTCACACCACCCGATGTCGTGCGGGCGAGCACGCGAGCTTCCTCTGCGCGGTTGGCTCCAAAGTAATAGAGGGCAAGTGGGCGGGGGCGTGAGTTTACATACTCGATCGCCTCATCGATGGTCGTGTATGTTTTCACTGGCAGGATTGGACCAAAGATCTCTTCCTGCATGGCTCGCATGTCTTGAGTGGGATCCAGAATAAAAGTGGGGAGGATTTTGTGGTGGGCCTGGAGGTGCGTGCTTTCATTCGCCGGGTTGACCTCGATCACCCTGGCCCCCTTCGACTTGGCATCTTGGACGATGGATTGCAAGCGGTCGTAATGCCGCTGGTGGATGATGGATGTGTAATCCGGATTGTGTATCAGCGTGGGAAACATGTGGACAACGGCCTCGGTGGCGCTGGCCACGAACTCATCTCGGAGGTCGGTAGGCACCAAGACATAGTCTGGTGCAATGCATATTTGGCCGGCACTCATCGTTTTGCCCCCCATCACGCGGCTGGCCGTGAGGTTGATGTTTGCGCTTCGACCGACGATAACAGGCGACTTGCCACCCAGTTCGAGCGTAAGGGGCACGAGGTTTTCTGCCGCTGCACGCATGATGTGGTGGGCAGCGGATGTCGCCCCGGTGAACAGCAGGTGATCCAGCGGCAGTCGGCTCAACGCCTCGCCAATCTCGGGGCCACCGAGGCACACGACGATCTCGGTTGGGTCGAACGCTTTTGAGAACAGGCTGGCCAGCAGAGCCGATGTTGCTGGCGTGTATTCCGAAGGCTTGATCATGCAGGAATTGCCCGCGGCTAGGATGCATGCCAGCGGCGCGACGGCCAGATGAACCGGAAAATTCCAAGGCGCGATCACGCCCACAACGCCGAGCGGCTGATGCACGACTGTGGCGCGGGCGCCGAGCCAACCCAAGACCGCTGGGGTCGGCCGCCGCCGCTCTGGTTTCATCCAGAAGCGAACGTTGTCGCGGGCGTGCTTGAGGGGGGCGATCGAACCGGAGATGTCCGTGAACTTGCTTAACGGTACGGGCCGACAGCCAAAGTCCTTGTCCATCGCGGCGGCCAATTCGTCTTGGTGGTCAATGAGTAGGCCGATGCAGCGGTCGAGCCGGTCGCGGCGCACCTCGGCTGTGGGCGGACCCTCGCTTAGGAGTGCGTCGCGCTGTCGCTGGAGCATCGCCCGCATGGTCTGTGCAACGGTGTCGGGTGATGCGTCGGAGAGATTCATTCGCGAGAGAGCATATGGAATGGT
>CAIRDU010000483.1 GCA_903877395.1 uncultured Planctomycetaceae bacterium | reverse complement strand
TGAAAGTCGGCCAACGCCTCCTCTGGTCGACCGCGGGCCATCGCCACATCGCCGTGGACGTGCCAAGCCTCCGCCGAGTGTGGCCCGCCTTTGACGGCCTCATTGACGAGCCTGTCGGCATCGTCGAGCAAGCCCAATTCCATGTACATGCGGCCTCCTTCGATGCACAGACCGACCTCGCCGGGCGAGAGCCGAAGCGCCTCTGTGATCTGGTTGACAGCGTCCATTCGCTCGCCCCGCTTCCAGAGCACATCGGCATAGTGGCGACGGGCATCGATATCGGTGGGGCAACTCTTCACGGCCCGTTCCAGCAACCCTTCGGCACGCACCAGATCGTTCTGATCCGCTGCAGAAAGCCCCTCGTTGGAAAGCCGCCTAGCCTGGGCTAATTCCTGCGGCACAGGCCCACTGCGAGGCATGAGCCGACAGCCCGACCCCATCGCTACGACAAGAATCGCAGCGACTGCCAGCGGCGCGGTGGTGAGGGGTGTGGGTTTCACAAGCGGGCCAGACTCTAGCCCCCTCCCACGCCGGAGACAACGCTTGTCTGACGGCTTCGGGCGACCGGATACGGGTTCTGTCTTGCCGGGCCTGCGTTGTTTTCCAAGGTTGCCCCGAACCCGCTGCTAGGTGAAAATCACGTTGGTCCACAATCGGGATTGGCGCAAGGCAACGCCAGATTCTACGACAGCATCGGCCTGCGGGGCGGCGGATGCCCCCAGTCTGCCCGCGTGCTGCCCGCGTGGCTCCCCACAACAGCCCACAACCAGAGCCGATGCCTCGATGACGCGCCTGCTTCCAAGCACATCGATGCCCCCGATAACACACCTGCTGCTGGCCGGTTGCTTGGCGGCGATTTGTGGATGCGACATACGCGACGAGGCAGCCAAGCCAATCCAGCGACACGGTTCGGCATCGCTCGCACCCGAAAAGCTCTGGGCTGCCACAAGAGCCTCATCCTCGCGTGCGAGCATCGAATACGTGGAGGGCTACGAGGCGGGATGCCAGCGATTGAGACTGGAACGCAAACCGATGCTGGTAGTTTTCAGGGCGGGCTGGTGCCGTTTTTCCTCCGAGATGATGCAGGGCCCTCTGCTCGACCCAGAGATTGTCGAACTCTCGCGGCAGTGCATCTGCGTGATGGTCGATGCCGATCGCAATGCCGACACCTGCCGAACCCTTGGCATTCGCGGCTTCCCAACGGTGCTCGTGATAGATTCCACTGGTGAGGAAACCTTTCGAACGACGGGTCGGCCGTCGGCTCAGGGCATGGCTGCTGCAATGCAGAAAGCGCTGGAGCCAGCCCGCATGGCAGAAACCGACGAAGCAACCTCGCGCACGCAGAACTTTTGGGTACGATAGCCGCATGACGAAAACCAACAGCAAGCCAACGCCCCCGCCCTTCACGGGCGAGAAAACTTTTCACACCTATCCGTGGTGGACGCCCCGCTTCTGGCACGGCATGCCAATAGGAACATGGCTGAATCTGATTGCCGAGCGAGGGTCGCGTGCGTCGTTCTCTCGCTGGGGCTTGATGGCCACAGTGACCGGGCTAGCGGCAGTGAATTCCTTCACCGAACCGCTCACAATGGGAAGATTTCGCCGCCAACTCCGCGACATTCCGGCCACAGAGCCGCCGCTCTTTATCGTCGGCCATTGGCGATCGGGCACCACGCTCATGCATGAGATGCTGATGCTCGATGACCGCTTCTGCTGCCCGACCACATACCAGTGTTTTGCGGCGGGGCACTTTTTGCTGACCGAACAACTCGCCACTGCAATGCTGGGTTGGATGGTGCCTTCGAAGCGACCAATGGACGATGTATCAGCCGGGTGGAACAGGCCGCAAGAGGATGAGTTTGCCTTGATGAACTTGGGTGCGCCTTCGCCCTACCGCCGTATGGCGTTTCCGTTGGATGCCTCCGACCAACCCGAGGCACTGGATCTCACAAAGCTATCGCCAGCAGACCTCTCTAGGTGGAAGCTGACGATGCGACGGTTTCTCAAGATGCTGTCCGTACGAGATTCGCGTCGGCCGGCGCTGAAGAGCCCGCCGCATACCGCGAGGATGGCCGTCCTTGCCGAGATGTTTCCTGGCGCAAAGTTTCTGCACGTCGTGCGAGATCCCTTTGTGGTATTTCCCTCCACGATGCGGCTGTGGCGTTCGCTCCACAAAGTGCAGTCGTTGCAGGTAGATCCGGGCGACACGCTAGAGAGGTATGTTTTCGCGGCGTTCGAGGAGATGTATGCCGCGTTTGAACGCGACCGAGTCTCGCTGCCCCCGGGGTGCCTGTACGAGATCCGCTACGAGGATCTCGTGGCCGATCCGGTGGGGGGCATGCGGGCAGCGTACGAACAACTCCAGCTCGGCGATTTCGATCGCGTGCAAAGCGATTTTCAAAAGCAGGCAGATTCGATGAAGCGTTACCGCACCAACAGCTACAGCCAAGACCCTCGCATCGTCAGCGAAATTGCGCGTCGCTGGCGGCCGTTCATCGACCGTTACGGCTACGAAGTGCCCAGCTAGATCGCATGCGACTTTTGTGAAGCACCGGCTCTGGCGTGCCACTTGCGACGCTCCACATCGACCGCATGCGAGCTGGAAGTATTTTAGGCGACGGCACTGGCGAAAGCGCGATGAGCATTTGGATTTTTCGATCCTTATGGCTTATGCCCGATCGCAGAAGTCCGGCGGAGAAAAATCCACCGCGAGGAGACTTCTACCATTCCGGAGCCCATTGCGGCACCGCCACTTTCCTCCTGATAGGCAAGCACATGACGGGCAAGCATCGGCCTTGGCTATCCCGACTTCCTTTGCAGTAGTCGGATCTTGGGGTTGGCTTGCATCCCGCGAGACTCGTCCTTGAATTCGTCCGGCGTCATGCGAATGCGCTTTTCAAAACGCATCCTCGCCAGGCCCCATTGGCAGGCCGCGAGTCCGCCGGCTGTGGCCACAACCGGCAGGAGCATGCGGCCTACGGCCGCCAGCCAGGGACCGGATTCCGGTGCGGCATCCGCCGATGCAATGAGCGAGAGAAGCGGCGTGGCCGACCATGCGGCCACCGCGACCAAGGCCGCTAGACCGCACGCATTTCCCACAATCGACCAGAGCGTTTGAAGTGAGACAATTCGAAAAATACCTGCCAGCGGATTAATGCGATCCAAGGCAGGTGCCGCACGGCCAAGCCTCCAGGCAGAGCCGTCCAGAAAAAAACGCACGGCCAGGCCGACGCTGCCAGCTACGAGCACAAGGGCTGCCGTGGGGAGTACAAGTGACATCGGCAGGATTGCAGCGGGAGAGATCGCTTCGATTGAATGATCGGCAGGATCCAGGATGGCTGCTGCGAGCGACTGCCGCAGCAAGTCGGCCGCAGCCGGCAGGGCGGTACGCAGCCAGTGCGGCAGCAACAGGAGGGCTGTAGCGACTGTGGCCACCCACGCCAAAAGCGCAGCCATCGGCATGGAGCCCTGTTGCCTCGCCGCCTCACGCCGGCGAGGCGTGGCCGGAATCGAACGTTCGGAAGCGTCAGGCATGCTGCTCGCTCCTTCGGGTGCGGGCCGCAGAAGCAATGGGCCGGTGGGTGAAACGTGTCATCGTGGAATCTCTCTACCAATCAAAACAGTCTGCAATCGGGCCTTGCATAAATGCTCCAAAGCCGCCTGCCCACGCATCAGCGCCCGTATAGACTGCCCCTAAGAGCACCAACGCCGCCAACGCTTGCAAGAGTCCAGGGCCGGGTGCAAAACGAATCGTGCGCAGACAGATGGCACTGGTGAGATGGAAGGCGATCACTGCCACCAGAGCTGGAATCGCCAGCGAGAGCGAGAGCGAAAGCGCGACCGACGGAACCCGCACGATCAGCATACTCAGTGATGCCAGTGCTGAGCCCTCGACGGGAAACATATTTCCAGGCAGCACGCCATCGCCCCACACGGTGCCAATGGGCACAAGCCGCACGCTGTCGATCAAGCCGGCCACAATCGTATGTTGACCGCCGGCTGCCAGAAACGCTCCCAACCCGATCCACCACGCCAGCCTTGCCATGCCGGCCGACTGGACGTCTCCATTGGGATCGAAATCGTCGGCCCACGACAGTCCCGACACGCTGCCCAAAATTCCACCCGCCCAGGCCCCGGCGTTGACAACCAATGCCACTGCCGTGCCGATCGCCAGTCCAACGAGTGCCTCGCCCGCGAGGACGAGCACCAACGGCATTGTTGCCGCATGGGCTGTCGTGGTTGAGGCGGCTACCGCTGCGGGAATCGCGACGATCGAGAGCGCTGCGACGAGCGTCAATTGGATCCGGAACGACACGCCTGGAAAGATCGACAAGCCGCCTGCGCCTACGGCAGTCGCCACGCGCGCGCAGACGCCCGCAGCCACCAGCGCAGTTGAGTCAAAGGGCAGCATCGAAACATCCATCGGAATCAATTGGGAAGAGTTGAGAGAAGAATCTTGTTAGGGCAGGCTGGCAGCACTGCGCACCAGATCCACCATCCGTTCCAACATCCATGGCATCAGAAAAACGAGTGCCGCGGCCATTGCAACCAGACGCGGCACCAGCCCCACGAGCGGTTCATGGATGCCCGTAGCAGCCTGCACAAGGCCCATCAGCGTGCCAACCACAAAGCCAACCACGAGCAGCGGTGCAATGACGAGCACACCCGAAAGGATTGCCTGCCGTACGCCTTCCACCAGATCGCTGTCGCCCATTTGATGAGTCTCCCTTTGCTCCCTCGCATGCCGAATGCAGCATTACGGCGCCACGGTACGCACGCTGTCCAGCAGCGACTGCACCACGAGCGACCAGCCATCAGCCATCACGAACACCAGCAGTTTGAGCGGCAGTGACACGAGCGTGGGCGGCAGCATCACCAGCCCCGTCGAAACCACGAGCGTTGCCACCAACACGTCGAGCACAAGAAAAGGCAGCAAGAGCCGAAAGCCGATCGAGAAAGCCGTTTCGAGTTCGCTCACAAGGAAGGCGGGCAGGAGTGTTTCGATTGGCACATCGTCGTACGTTTTGATCTGCTTGGGAGCTGACGGATGGCGTTCGAGAAAGAGGAGCATCGTGTCTCGGTTGCCGGAATGTTCAATCTGCGTGGCCATCCAGCGACGAATCGGCAGCGTGCCTCTGTCCATAGCCGCAGAGAGCTCGATACGGCCTTGCTGGTAGGGCTCGACGCCCTCGTGATAGGCAGTGGTCCAGACAGGCCACATGACCATGGCCGAAAGGAATATCGCCAGCGATGTAACAATCTGATTCGAGGGGAGCTGTTGTGTGCCAAGCCCCTGTCGCAACAACGACAGCACGACCGACATCCGCACAAACGATGTGGTCATCAGCAGCACGGCCGGAGCCAGACTGGCCACACCGAAAAGAAGGGCTGCCGAAAGCGTCGCGTCGAGCGAGCGGTTGCCGATCAAACTGCCAACCACTCCAGCGACTCTCGAACTGGCATCGGTGCTGCTGGCAGCAGGGGTCGGAGTTGCAATGGCCGGCCCTGGAATGGCAGGAGGATTGGCCAGCGAGGGAGAAGAAGCCTCTGCCGGAGATGGTTCTGCAGCAGGTTCGGCGGCAGCCCCGAGCGAACCATCCAGCAAAAGGAGTACGGCCAGCACAGCGGCGGTGCGAGAGAGCAGACTCATGCCACCCCCTGCTCTGCTGTTGGCCTGGCCAGCGGAGTGGGCAGCGAGCGAGGACCCGAACGGCCGATGCCATGCGAACGCAGCGGCGGATGATCGCCTCGGCAGGCAGCGGCGATGCAGGCGGTGGCCTGCGGGTCGCTGAGCTCCGAAAGCGTGTGGCACCCAGCGGCTGACACGCTGACGAGGAGCGTCTTGGGGCCAAACCGCACGATGCGAACGGTCTGTTGGCCGCCCAGAGAGGCCTCTCCGAGCACATCGAAAACATCGGGGGGGAGCGTCGGGACTCGCCGCTTTCCGTAGAGCTTGAGGAGGACTACAGCACCAAACACAGCGGCCACCACGCCGATCACCTTCCAATCAAACGACTGCTGGAGAGGCCCGCTGGCCGGGCCGATCGGGCGAGATACTACGGGACGTTGAAGGGCTACTGGTGCCAGGATTTTGTCGGGGGCGGCCCCCGGCGAAATCGCCGCAATGGGAATGGCAACGACCCCGGTGTGATTGGCAGGAGCGGGCTCCAGAAGAGCACTTTGGTTTTCAGCGGCCAGAAGGGATGGGCAACTCATGGCATGAGCCATGAATACCGCACCCATCACGAAAGCCTGTGCCGTGACTCGTCGGAAGCGAGACGAGCCGGCATCTCCACTTCTTATTTTTTCGTTTTGTTTAATGCCAAAAAATTGAACGGCG